>NZ_JAXCIS010000069.1:0-40077 GCF_034044025.1 Pseudomonas sp. SED1 | reverse complement strand
TACATGTGCTGACTGACCTACCGCTTTCGCGAGCAAGCCCGCTCCCACATTATTGATCGCATTCCAATTCCGGTGTTCCAGTGCGCCAGGGATACAGGCAAGATGAACGCCTGCAAGTCAGAACACAGGATGCTTACCGTGACCGAAGCTTTTGTTGTCGTTCAAACCGCCGAAGAAGCCGTGAATCGGCTGGCGGCTCTCCATGAGCGTGCCACTGGCGCGCTCAATCAAGCCCTCAAGCGCTACCTCAAAGACCGCGTCGAGCCCGACGCCGAACAACGCGCGATGTTTCGCTACCCGGAACTTCGCCTGACCTACCTGGTGCAGGGCGAAGTCCCACAGACCACCCGGGCGTATGCCAAGGTCCAGTTGCCGGGGACCTACAGCGTCACCGTCACCCATCCTTCAGCCTTCCGCAAATACTTGCTGGAGCAACTGGTGCCGTTGATGCACGACTTCACCGTGACGGTGGAAGTGGGCGTCAGCCAGCAGAACATTCCTTACCCGTACGTGGTGGAGCAGGGCGACGAGCTCGCCGGCTCCGGCGTGACCGCCGCCACGCTGGCGCGGGTGTTCCCGAGTACCGACCTGTCCGCCGCCACCGATGGCATTGCCGACGGTCTCTACGATTGGGAAAACACCGATCCGCTGCCATTGGCGCTGTTCGATGCCGCCCGTGTAGACTTTTCCCTGCGCCGCCTGGTGCACTACACCGGCAGCGACTGGCGCCATGTGCAGCCGTGGATTTTGCTGACCAACTACCACCGTTACGTTGACCAGTTCATCGTGCATGGCCTGGAACAGTTGCGCAGCGACCCGCGCTTTATCCGCATGGTGCTGCCGGGCAATGTGATCATCGACAAGAGCATGGACCACGGCGAAGCGTCTGCCATCGCCGCGGGCGTGGTCTGGCACCGCTACCAGATGCCGGCCTACCACTTGCAGGCCAGCGATGGCCACGGTGTGACGCTGGTGAACATCGGTGTCGGCCCGTCCAACGCCAAGAACATCACCGATCACCTGGCCGTATTGCGTCCGCATTGCTGGCTGATGATTGGCCACTGCGGCGGCCTGCGCCAGTCCCAGACCATCGGCGACTACGTGCTGGCTCACGCCTACATGCGCCGCGACGGGATTCTCGACCGGGTCGTGCCGCCGAACATCCCGATCCCGGCCCTGGCCGAAGTGCAGATGGCCTTGCAGCAAGCCGCCGCCAACGTCACCGGCGAGAAGGGCGAGGAGCTGAAGAAGCGCCTGCGCACCGGCACCGTGTTGACCTACGACGACCGCAACTGGGAGCTGCGTTGGGCCCAGGAGCGACCGCTGATCAACCTGTCCCGCGCCGTGGCCGTGGACATGGAAAGCGGCACCATCGCAGCCCAGGGCTACCGCCTGCGGGTGCCTTACGGCACGTTGCTGTGTGTGTCGGACAAACCGCTGCACAGTGAGATCAAGTTGCCGGGTTCGGCCAACGCGTTCTATGAGCGTGCGGTCAGCCAGCACTTGAAGATCGGCATCGAGGCGGTGGATCTGTTGCGCACCGAACTCAACTCGCTGCACTCGCGCAAACTGCGCAGCTTCGACGAGCCGCCGTTCCGCTAAACGGTTGGGATGGTTATTTAACGGTCAGGCCACTAGCATTGTCGGTCCTGACCGTTAGATGTTCCTTTGCCATGTCCCGTCCTGCCCGTCCCGTTTCCCGCCGCCCTGGTGTGAAAAGTCCGCAAACTTCGTCGGCCCCGCGTCGTGTCGCCAAGGCGCCACCGGCTGAGCCCAAGTTGATCCTGTTCAATAAACCCTTCGATGTGCTGACCCAGTTCAGCGACGAAGGCGGGCGGGCGACCCTCAAGGATTTCATCGACATCCCCGGCATTTACCCGGCCGGACGCCTGGACCGTGACAGTGAAGGTTTGTTGCTGCTGACCAACGACGGCCAATTGCAAGCGGGCATCGCAGACCCCAAGCACAAGCTGGCGAAAACCTACTGGGTGCAGGTGGAAGGCGAGCCGACCGAGGAGCAGCTGCAACGCCTGCGCGATGGTGTGCAACTCAACGATGGCATGACCCTGCCCGCCGAGGCCCGGCAACTGGACGAGCCGCAACTGTGGCCGCGCAACCCGCCGGTGCGGTTTCGCAAAAGCGTGCCGACCTATTGGCTGGAGTTGGTTATTCGAGAAGGGCGTAACCGCCAGGTGCGGCGCATGACGGCCGCCGTAGGGTTGCCGACATTGCGTCTGGTGCGGGTGCGGATTGGTGACTGGTCGATCGACGGCCTGGATCAAGGCCAGTGGAAGGAAGTGCCGGCGCGCTTATAAGGCGCCGGACTCGATCAGGCCGATCACCACGCTTTTGATGATAAACGCGGCGACGCCCAGGCCCAGCACGAAGAACAGGATCATCGAGCCAAAACGCCCGGCCTTGGATTTCTTCGCCAGGTCCCAGACGATAAAGCCCATGAAAATGATCAGGATGCTGACCAGGCCGGTCATCATCCATTCTTCAAACACGGCGGGATCAATCGAGTTCATTGGGTGGTTTCCGGCTGAGGCAGGCGTCGATTATACGCCAGGGCAATCGGCGCGACATTGACCTGCGTCGGTCTGTGGGAGCTGGCTTGCCTGCGATTGCATCACCTCGGTGTCTCTGCAAGACCGAGTCGTTTGCATCGCAGGCAAGCCAGCTCCCACATTTGTTCCGCGCTAGCCTTAGGTGCGCAAATGGGTCAGCGGCAACTCGGTGCTGTTGAGCACCTGGTTCAGCACAAAGCTTGAGCGCACGCTGGTGACGCCTTCGATGCGGGTCAGGTGCCCCAGCAGCAGTTTCTGGTAGTGGTCCATGTCTGGCACCACCACCTTCAGTTGGTAGTCAGCGTCCATCCCGGTCACCAAACTGCACTCCAGCACTTGCGGCAAGGTGCGGATGGCGGCTTCGAAGTTCTCGAAACGCTCGGGTGTGTGTCGGTCCATGCCGATCAGTACGTAGGCCGTGAGACTCAGGCCGAGCATCTTGCGGTCGAGCAGGGCGACCTGGCGGGCGATGTAGCCGTCGTCCTCCAATTGCTTGACCCGGCGTGAGCACGGCGAAGGCGACAGGCCGATGCGCTCGGCCAACTCCTGGTTGGAGATCCTCGCGTCGCGCTGTAATTCCGCCAAAATACTCAGGTCGTATCGGTCAAGCTTGCTCATGGGGCTGGCCTTTGTCGTAACTATTGCGGCGAATTATCTATCCAGGGTTAAAAATTGCGCAAGCACTGTTTATTGACGCAATCTTCGCAATCCTCTGTCCGGGCCTGGGGCGTAAAGTTATCAACAGAATCACCGCCCGGACATACAGTCCACTGCAGCCCGCTCATACCGCCGGCTGCGGCCGCCAACCCCACAGGGTTGCCCCGGCCCCCGGGCTGCACACTGTCCACAAGACGGCGTGAGGTGAGCCAACGTCAAAAGCGTTGAGCCAGGACGAAGTTCTCAAGGGGCGACCGACGGGTCGCCCCTTTTTATTGCCTGCGAAAATACTTCTCGTGACTGATAACCTGTCGCAGAACCGGGCCCCGGTTTTCCAGTCTTACGTGTAGGCCCTAATCCGCAGTGAGGAATAGCATGAAGCGCATCTGGCGTTTGGCAGGTGTTGGTTTGCTGATGGTAACCGTTGGTGCGCAAGTGATGGCCGACGAACAGCCTCGCTCTGAAGGCGGTGGCCAGCGTGAGGAAGGGCGCCCGGGTAACAACCAGCCGCGGCCGCAGAACAACCAGCCTCGACCGCAAAATAATCAACCGCGTCCTGAAGCCCCTCGTCCCGAGAACAATCAGCCGCGTCCGCAGAACCAGCATTTCGAAAATAATCAGCCACGGCCGCAGAACGAGCATTTTGAGCGGCCCAATGGTGGTGGCCAGTGGCAAGGTCGCCCGCAAGGCAATCAGCAACAACCTCCGCACCAGGCGCCCCAGCCGGCTAATAATCTGCCGATCCAGGGCCGCCCGGATACCGTGCGCCAGACCCAGGAACCGCGTCCCGGCAACTACCAGGACATTCCGCGTCGCAACGATGGTAATCAGCACTGGCAGGCAGGCAATGGCGGCCAGGGTGGCCCCGGCCGGCCCGGCTTCAATGGCGGTGGCAATAACCACCCCAACGATCATCGCTGGCCGGGCCGTCCCGACGGGCACGGTAATGGCTGGGGCCCCGGCCCGCAGTACCGTCCCGGTTACACCGTCGACCGTTTCCCCGACCGCAACTACCGCGTGCCGTATCGTGGCCAGGACTACTTCTTCTCGGGTGGCTACTGGTATCGCCCACAAGGCCCGCGCTATGTCGTAGTGGCGCCGCCATACGGGATTCGCGTGCAATACCTGCCGGATTACGCACGGGAAGTGTGGGTGGGCAGCGCACTGTTTTTCCTTGCCGCCGGTGCTTATTACACCTACGAAGAAAGCAGCCAGCAGTACGTGGTGGTGCAGCCACCACCCGCCGCGCCAGCGCCGCAGCCAACGCCCCAAGGCAACGGGTATGACGTGGTGGCTTACCCGGCCAACGGCCAATCACCGGCGCAGGTCCAGCAGGACGGTTACGACTGCTATCGCTGGGCGGTGCAACAAAGTGGTTTTGACCCAAGGACCGTCACCTACGCCCCAGACCCGGCCGTGGTGCAAACCTACCGCCAGGCCCAAGGCAACTGCCTGAGCAGTCGCGGCTATCAGGTGCAGTACTAGGCCTTCGCGCCCTTGACCACTTCCTGCGGGTCGGCGTGCACCAGCACTTCGGCGCGCGGGTAGGCTTGGTGGATGGCATCGGCGGCTTGATCGCTGATGCCGTGGGCCACGGACAAACTCAATTCCCCCGGTAACTCCAGGTGCAGTTGCACGAACCAGTGGCTGCCGGAAATCCGCGTGCGCAAGTCATGGGCGCCCAATACACCGGGCACACTGCACGCCAGTTCCAGCATGTGCTGGCTGACATCCGGCGGCAGTTCCTCGTCCATCAGCACCGAAAAACTTTCCCGGGCGATCTGGATGGCGCTCCACAAGATGTAGGCCGCGATGCCCAGGCCAAACCAGGCGTCCACCTGATGAAAGCCGAACGCTGCCAGCACCAGCGCCACCAGGATGCTGCCGTTGAGCATCAAGTCTGAGCGATAGTGCAGCGAGTCGGCGCGGATGGCGTTGGAGCCGGTTTCGCGGATCACCCGGTATTGCAGGATCAGCAGCGCTGCGGTCAGCGCCAGGGACAGAATGATCACGCCAATGCTCAGCCATGGCGCGCCCACCGGCTCCGGATGCTGCAAACGCTGGAACGCCTGGAACGCGATCAACACCGCACTGCCGGCGATGAACAGCGCCTGGGCCATGCCCGACAGAGATTCTGCCTTGCCATGGCCATAACGATGATCGTCATCCGCCGGGCGCAACGCGTAGTGCACAGCCAGCAAGTTGAGCAGCGAGGTGACGCCGTCGAGCAGCGAGTCGGTCAGCCCGGCGAGCATGCTCACCGAGCCACTGAGCCACCAGGCGATGGTCTTGGTCACAATCAGCACACAGGCCACGCCGACGGACGCGCGGGTGGCCAGGCGCAACAGCCGGGCGTGTTCGGGACTGGTGGTCATGGGGGGAGTCAGTCCTTAAGCGGCGGGTTGCAGGCCCAGGGTGGCGAGTTGTTGAACGCTGCCTTTGAACTGGATCATGCGCGGGTCGTCCAGCGGCAGGTTATGGCCGGTTTCTTTCTGGATGATGGTTTGCAGCTTGGCGTTGTCGACCTTGCCGTCGGCGCCGATGGCTTGCTGGAGTTTTTCCGGGGCCACCTGGGCGGTTTTGCCCGGTTCGAAATAAATCGCGCCGGTGGCGAAGTCGACACCAAAGGCGATCAGGCCCGGGATCACGTAGAACAGCAGGCCGACCGCATCGAGCACGGCAATCGCCGGGTCGATCTTGCCGTCGATCTGGCCACGGCGGTCGGGGTAGAAAATCGAACCGCACGCCGTCAACTGGCTCAGCAGGGTGACGGCCAGAACACCGCCGATGACACGGGAAGCAACACGCATGGGACTCTCCTGAAATGAACGGTAGGAGCGAGCTTGCTCGCGAAAAACGTCAACGATAACGCGTACTGCCTGAATGTGCGCGGCGCTCTTGGGTTTTTCGCGAGCAAGCTCGCTCCTACAAGTGAAGGGTATGCCTTTGAGACCACCACCGGCACCCGGCAGTTCGCCGTTATACTCGCCGCTCTGCTTTGGAGCCAGTATGAATTCGTTGCCAATCGATGATGTTTTACCCGCCCTGCGCGACGCCTTGGCGACGCGCCATGAAGCCGTGCTCGAAGCACCGCCCGGCGCCGGTAAAACCACACGGGTGCCGTTGGCGCTGTTGAATGAACCCTGGCTGGCCGGGCAAACCATCTTGATGCTCGAACCCCGCCGCCTGGCAGCCCGTGCAGCGGCAGAAAGACTGGCCAGCGAGCTGGGTGAAAAGGTCGGCGAAACCGTCGGCTACCGCATTCGCCTGGACAGTAAGGTCGGCCCCAACACCCGTATCGAAGTGGTCACCGAAGGCATCCTAACTCGCCGCTTGCAGGATGATCCGGCGCTGGACGGCGTGGGTTTGTTGATCTTCGACGAGTTCCACGAACGCAGCCTGGACGCCGACCTGGCATTGGCCCTGAGCCTCAATGGCCGAGACCTGTTTCGCGGTGAGCAGCCACTGAAGATCCTGCTGATGTCCGCCACCCTGGAAGGCGAGCGCCTGGCCGGGTTGCTGGACGACGCGCCGATCCTGCGCAGCGAAGGGCGCATGTACCCGGTGCAGATGCGCTGGGGTCGGCCATTCCAGCCCGGCGAATTTATCGAGCCGCGGTTGGTGCAGACCATCCTTGAAGCCCTGCACGATGAAACCGGCAGCGTGCTGGTGTTCCTGCCGGGCCAGGCGGAAATTCGTCGGGTCAATCAGCAATTGGCTGACGCACTGGGTGATAACACCAATGTGCTGCTGTGCCCGTTGCATGGCGAACTGGACCTGGCGGCCCAACGCGCCGCCATCGACCCGGCGCCTGCCGGCCAGCGCAAAGTGGTGCTGGCCACCAACATTGCCGAGACCAGCCTGACCATCAACGGCGTGCGCGTGGTGATCGACGCCGGGCTGGCGCGGGTCCCGCGCTTTGACCCGGGCAGCGGCATGACCCGCCTCGACACCCAGCGCATCTCCCGCGCCAGCGCCACCCAGCGTGCCGGCCGGGCAGGGCGACTGGAGCCGGGGGTGTGTTATCGGTTGTGGTCCGAGGATCAACATGAAGGGCTGGCGGCGTATTCCAGCGCGGAAATTCTCTCGGCGGATCTTTCCGGTCTGGCGCTGCAATTGGGCCGCTGGGGCGTGGCGCCGACTCAGTTGGTGTGGCTCGACGTGCCGCCAACCGCCGCTTATGCACAGGCCCAGGATTTGCTCGAGCGTCTTGGCGCGTTGAGCGATACCAAGCTGACCGCCCACGGTCAAAAAATGGCCGGATTACCCGCGCATCCTCGTATCGCTCATTTGCTGTTGCGTGGTCAGGATTTGGGCCTGGCAAACATGGCCTGTGACGTAGCAGCGTTGCTGGGTGAACGCGATATCTTGCGCGGCGCCGGCGCGGATTTGCACAGTCGCCTGGCGTTGTTATCCGGCGAAGAAAAGGCCCGTGGCACCCAAGGTGGCGTGCAGCGTGCCAAACAACTGGCCCGGCAGTACCGTGGCTATTTAAGAGGCAAGGCTGAGCAACCGGTCGCTGATCCCGATCATCCGCGCTGGCTCGGCGCGTTGCTGGCGCTGGCCTACCCGGACCGTGTCGCCCAGCAACGGCGTGCGGGCGGTGCCGAATACCGCCTGGCCAACGGCCGAGCCGCGCTGTTCGCCGAAGCCGACAGCCTGATGAAACAACCCTGGTTGGTGATCGCCGACCTGGGCAGCCGCCAGGGCCAGCGCGAAGAACGGATTTACCTCGCGGCGGATTTTGATCCGGCGTTGTTTGATTCGGTATTGGCCGAGCAGGTGCGCAACGTCGACCAGTTGGATTGGGACGAACGCGAAGGCGTGCTGCGGGCCGAACGCCAGCGCAAGGTCGGCGAACTGGTGCTCAGCCGCGAGCCGCTGACCGGCCTCGACGAATCTGCCCGCAGTCAGGCGCTGGTTAACCTGGTACGGCGCAAAGGCCTCGAACTGCTGCCCTGGACTCCTGAACTTCGGCAATGGCAGGCGCGGGTGATGCTGCTGCGTCATCTGGACACCGGCAAGGCCAGTGAATGGCCGGATGTCAGCGACAGCGCCTTGCTCGCCAGCCTGGAACATTGGTTGATGCCCTACCTGGGCAAGGTGTCGCGCCTGAGCCATTTTGCCAATCTGGATATTTCCAGCTTCCTGCATAACTTGCTGCCGTGGCCGTTGCCTGCGCGGTTGGACGAGCTGGCGCCGCACCATCTGAAGGTGCCGTCGGGCTCGTCGGTGCGTCTGGACTACAGCGAGCAGCCGCCGATTCTGGCGGTGCGCTTGCAGGAATTGTTCGGGCTGGCGGACACCCCACGGATTGCCGGCGGGCGGCAGGTGGTCAAGCTGCACCTGTTGTCACCGGCAAGGCGCCCGGTGCAGGTAACCCAGGACCTGGCGAACTTCTGGCGCAGTACTTACGCCGAGGTGAAGAAGGATTTGAAGGGGAGGTATCCGAAGCATTACTGGCCGGATGATCCGTTGATCGCTGAACCGACTGCCCGGATCAAACCGAGAAAGTAAGCGCGATGAAGATCAAATGTGGGAGTGGCGGTGCGACGATTCGACTTGCTCGCGAAAGCGGAGTGTCAGTCAATGTAGATGTCGACTGACCCAACGCTTTCGCGAGCAAGCCCGCTCCCACATAAATCGGTTTTCACAGAGTATTTGCAGTGTGGCTTACTGCGCGGCGGGCAACAGGAACCGCGCAATCACCGGCAAGTGATTGGAGATACGCACCGTATCGCTCTGCCGCACCTTGCTCTCAACCTTTTTGATTCGCGAACTGTAGAACAGGTAGTCCAGCGTACGGTCCGGCCCGTCCACGGTCGGGTCATTCGGGAAGTACGTCAGCCATTTATCCCGATCAATGCCGCTGGATTCGTTGTTGCTCGGGATCATTGGGTACTTTTCCCACAGCAGATGCAGCTCACTGTCCGGCGAATATTGCCCGCGTTTACCGGCGTCCAGGCGCAGGAACTGCCCCAGGGGCAACAGGTTGAAATCCCCGCCCATCAGCCATGGCGTGCCACGGCTTTCGAATTTATCCACCAGCTTGACGGTCGCCTGCACCTGTTCCAGCACCGCGTTGTGCCCGGGGGCCGTGCCGTCCAGGCGAGTATTGAGCACGGCCAACTGGCCGCCGTCGCTCAACGGCAGGTAGGTCAGCAATAACGCGGGTTTGGCCTGGAATTGACGGCTGATCAGATTGGCGCGGGCCACCGGCAATTGCAGGCGCTCGGCGTGTTCGATCTGGTAGCGGCTCATGGTCACCAGCTTGCGGCCGACGCTGCCGAAGATGTGCAGGTCGGGCACAAAGTCGGCTTTCCAGTCGAATGCCTGGACGCTGCACGGGTAGAGGTCGGCCAGGCGCTCCTGGAGCAAGGCCAGTTGGTCCTGGTAGCTGGAAGGCTTGGCGCCTTCGTCGACTTCCTGCAACAGCAGGATGTCTGGCTGCTCGTCGCGGATCACCCGTGCCACTTCGTCGAGGCTGGCGGCCATGTCTTCAACGGTGGGGCGGTCGTCCGGGCCGCTGCCGTCTGCGGTGTCGTACCAGAACACGTAGTTTTTGCCCGCCAGGTATTGCACGTTCCAGGTCATGACCTTGAGGGCCTGGCCCGGCAGCAGGGTCGGCGCACGGGGCGCGACGCAGCGGATGGGCAGGGTTTCCTTGTCGGCAGGGCGCCAGGTCAGGCTGTAGACCAAGCCGGTCAGCAGGCCCGCGAGGATCAGCAGGCCCAGCAAGGTAATGCGCAGTAATCGGGTCATCGGCTCGGCTTATGGCGTTGCAGGACAAGGCCCGGAGCATATCACCGCACGTCGGCGTCGCCACCAATCAACATAAACAGGCGGAACAACACCACGCTGGTGAACAGCTGCAGGAAGCTTTGCGCGCTGTCCATCAGCAGGCCCAGCAGCGGGTTCGGGTCCGGGTAGACCGCCACGCTGGCGCCCTTGAGCAACCACAGTGGGGTCATAACGCACAGCAGGCACACGAGGATGCGCCAGAAATGCCCACGGGTCAGGCGCAGGCTTTCCTTCATGGCCGACAGCGCCGACATGCCCCTCAGTACCAGCAAGTATTCGGCGAAGGCCAGCACCACCATCAGCCACAAGCCCGGCAGGAAATACAGAGACAGACCCAGCAGGATCAGCAGCGTGCTGACTGCGGTCAGCAAGGCAAAGCGCGGCCACAGGGTCAGGGCCATCGCCAGCACATCCAGGGTGCGCGGCGATTCGCCCCGGGTGCGGGCGTCGAGGAACAGGATCAGCGCGCCGGTGTACAGCGGGTACACCAACAGCCCGACAATCACGCTGTAGCCGGGAAATGCATCAGGGCCGAGGGTGTGGTCGAGCACCTGTTGCAGCAGGGCCTCGAGGATCACCAATGGCAGGCACAACTGCACGATGGCACCCAGGTTGCGCTTGAAAAAGAAAAAGGAGTCGCGCAGTACGTCTAACGGATTCATCAGGGTCTTCACAGGCCGAAAAGCAAGGGCGTTACTTTAACCGATCATGAGCAGATGCAAGCAAACGTAAACCTTGCGTAAAGACCATTGAAACAATCAGTAACAGCCCCATAACTGGGTTGTACCTTGCACATCGTGCGCAAGGCGAAGATTTCTACCGGCAATCTAACGAGGTCGCCATGAACAGCGAAGAGCAAACCCTGATCGATGGACTGTTTTCACGGTTGCAGCAAGCCGAAACGGACTCAGCCCCCCGCGACGCCCAAGCTGAAGCGCGGATCAAGGAGCACGTCACTCGCCAACCGGCCGCTGCGTACTACATGACCCAGTCGATTCTGGTGCAAGAGCATGCAATCAAGAGCCTTGATGCGCAGAACAAGCAGCAGGGCCAACAAATCCAGCAATTGCAGGACGAACTGCAACAGGCCCGGTCCCAGGCGGCGCAGCCAGCACCGAGCAGTGGCGGTTTCCTGTCGAGCATCTTTGGTGGTGGCTCCCGCGACCCGCAGCCTGCCCAGAACGCGCCTGCGTCCTCCGGCGGCGGCTGGCGTGAACCGGCGCGTGCGTCGTCTGGCGGGCAACCCGCACCGCAGCAGAACTACGGTGCCCCGCAGCAGAATTACCAGCAACCACAACAGGCCCCCGCAGCGCCGATCGGCAGCGGCTTCCTCGGCGGCGCACTCAAAACCGCAGCCGGCGTGGCCGGTGGTGTGATGCTGGCAGAAGGCATCAGCAGCCTGTTCAACCACAACTCGCAACAGCCGCAAGTGGTGGAAGAAATCATCCGCGAAGAGCCGGCCCCGGCCAGCGACAACGGTAACTGGGGCAACGACGACCAGAAATTTGCCGGCAACGACAGCTGGGGCAGTGACAACAGCTCCGACAGCTTCGCCGACAGCGACTATTCCGACGACTCCTCCTCCTTTGGCGACGACGATTCCTTCGTCTGACCCACACTCAACCGGGGCGCTTCGTCGCCCCGGGCTGATTTTTCTCGGAAACTGCCTTGTGGCTGGCATACTGGCAACCTTTCCGGGCCTTTGAGTCCGGGGTCCATGCGCGTGTCATGAGGATTTGCGGTGAAAAAGATAGCCGTGTTCGCCGATGTACAAAACCTCTACTACACCGTGCGCCAGGCGTACGGTTGTCACTTCAACTACGCCGCCCTGTGGGCTGACATCAGCCAGCGCGGGCAGATTGTCGAGGCGTACGCCTATGCCATTGACCGTGGCGACAGCAAGCAGCAGCAGTTCCAGCAAATCCTGCGCAACCTTGGTTTTACCGTGAAGCTCAAGCCTTACATCCAGCGCAGCGACGGCTCGGCCAAGGGCGACTGGGACGTGGGCATCACCATCGACATCATGGACGCCGCCGCCCATGTCGACGAAGTGGTGCTGGCTTCCGGTGACGGTGATTTCGACATGCTGCTGGACCGCATCATCAACAAGCACGGCGTCGAGGCTGTGGCCTACGGCGTGCCGGGGCTGACGGCCAACTCACTGATACGCGCCGCCAGCCGCTACGTGCCGATCGAAGGCGCGTTGCTGCTTAAATAGATTTTCGACGGAGTTGGAACAGGTTTGGAACGTATAGCGGTCATCGACTTTGAAACCACCGGCATCCAGCCGAGCAGCAGCTGCCGGGCCACGGAAATCGCCGTGGTCATCCTGGAGCAGGGCCAGATCGTGGACCGCTACCAGAGCCTGATGAACGCCGGCGTGCGCGTGCCGGGGTTTATCGAGCAACTGACCGGCATCAGCAACGCCATGCTGCGCACCGCGCCGTCGGCGGAGCGGGTGATGAACGAGGTGAACGAGTTTGTCGGCACCACACCGCTGCTGGCCCACAACGCCGCGTTTGACCAGAAATTTTGGGATTTCGAGCTGGGGTTGATCCGGCGCACCCGTTTGCAGAAGTTTGCCTGTTCATTGTTGCTGGCGCGGCGCTTGATGCCAGCGGCGCCGAATCACAAGCTGGGTACGCTGACTTCATTTGCCCAACTGCCCCACACAGGCAAGGCTCACCGGGCGATGGCGGATGCGGAGATGGCGGCAAACCTTACCGCGCATCTGGCCCAGGAACTGCGCCGCACCCACGGGTTGCGGGAGTTGTCACACGAACTACTGTGCAGCTTGCAGAAGGTTCCGGCGGCGAAGATCAATGATCATCTGAAGAAGCATCGCGGGTTCTAAGGCGCTCAAGCCGAATGCCCTCTTCAACATGGCGAAGATCCAAATGTGGGAGCGGGCTTGCTCGCGAATGCGGTGTATCAGCAAACACATGTGCTGACTGACACGGCGCCTTCGCGAGCAAGCCCGCTCCCACATGAGTTTTGCGGTGTTATCGAGGCTGTAGGCAGTCCAGCGACCGATCCACCACCACCTTCGCCATCTCCACCAAATGCATCACCGCCCGTTGCTGCCCGTTCATCGGCTCGCCGGGTATCTGTGCGGTCGCCACTGCGCAATGCAGCAAGTCGGCAGCCCGTGCCAGGGCGTCTTCGAAACTCATGTTGTCGTTGAGCACGAAGGGTGCGCCGTCCGGAGCGGAGGCTTTGAGGTAGTAATCGATGGCGCGGCGGGTGAGGGGGCTGTCGCTGCAGAATTCTGGTGGATCGGGGGTGACTTTGACCATGGTGGAACTCCTTTGAGGTAAGAAGCTATCACCGTTCGCTTGCACGCGAATGAAGGTGGCAGCTGTACGCAGGTGTGCAAGACCGGGGCAAAGGAAAACCCGGCAGACCCGAAGATCTCCCGCGCACAGCCGCCATAACAGATAACGTAGGACGTTGAGGTGTAGGGCGTCTGTACATCCTTGCCAATCGGACTTGCACGTCCGGCCACCGATTGTTCGATGGCCGAGCGAGACTAGCTACCTGATCCGACGGAAACAAGGCCGTGGGATTTTCTAGGAAAGGTCCTGCAAATGAAAGGGATCAGTCTTGCTAGTCATCATAAATGTCAGTGTTGGCGATCGTTCCCACGCTCCGCGTGGGAATGCCGCCTTGGACGCTCCGCGTCTGCTCTTGAGCTGCCGAGCGGCGTGTTCAGTTGCCACTCTTCCCATTCCCCTCCAACTGCCCCAACGGCACCCGTCGTTCTATCGCGCTCGACAAGATGATCGAGGTCTTGCTGAACCCGAACTTCGCCACCCGATTGATCAAACTCTCCAACTCCGGCATCGACCCCACCGCTGCCTGCATGATCACGCACGGATCGCCGGTCACCCGATGGCACTCAGTCAATTCGGGGATTTCCGCCAGTGCGTCGTAAACCTTCTGGCTCCCATGGTTGGTCAGCCGCAGCTCAATCACACACTGAATCGGCAACCCCACCTTCGACAGGTCAACCTTGGCCTGATACCCGGTAATCACACCACTGGCTTCCAGTTTCGCCACTCGCTCAGCCACGGCGGGCGCGGACAGGTTCACGGTGCGCGCCAGTTGCGCGTAGGACGCGCGGCCGTCTTCCAGCAGGGCGCTGAGAAGCATGCGGTCGTATTTGTCCATGATAAGGCTCCGGGAACGGGTGGCTTTCGAAAGCACGGTTTATATCCTTGATAACCATGTTTTGAAAAGTGTACTGGCGCTTTAAACAGGTTTTGTAACTTATGTTTGCGGCTGGGGATTTCTAAAATAACGCTCCTTTGTCCTGCCGCAGAGCTACCCAATGCCTGGCCCACGTCGCTTTCCCTTACCGTTGATCGCTGCCTTTTTTGCGTTGTATGTGATCTGGGGGTCTACCTACCTGGTGATCCGCATTGGTGTGGAGTACTGGCCGCCATTGCTGCTGGCGGGGATTCGCTTTATGACGGCAGGCGCGCTGATGTATGCCTTCCTGCGCTGGCGTGGGGCGCCGGCGCCGACGTGGGTGCAGTGGAAGGCCGCTGCGAAGATCGGCATTTTGCTGCTGACCTTCGGCAACGGCGCGGTCAGTGTGGCCGAGCATACGGGCGTGGCGTCCGGGGTTGCCGCGTTGGCGGTGGCGACCGTGCCGTTGTTTACCTTGCTGTGTGGTTATTTCTGGGGCGCGCGTAATACCCGCCTGGAATGGGCCGGGGTACTGCTGGGGATTATCGGCATCGCCATGCTGAATATGGGCTCCAACCTGCAATCGAGCCCCACCGGTGCGGCCTTGCTGATTTTTGCGGCGGCGGCCTGGGCCTTTGGGTCGGTGTGGAGCAAGCATTTGCCGCTGCCTCAAGGTGCGATGGCCAGTGCGGCGGAGATGCTGATTGCTGGCGCCGTGCTGCTGGTGCTCAGTGCCGTCAGCGGCGAACACCTGCAAGCCATGCCACCGCTGGAAGGCTGGCTGGCCTTGGCGTACTTGACCGTGTTCGGCTCGATCATCGCCTTCAATGCCTATATGTACCTGCTCAAGCACGTGCGCCCGGCGGCAGCCACCAGCTATGCCTACGTCAACCCGGCGGTGGCCGTATTGCTCGGGATTGTGTTTGTCGGCGAGACCATCGGCACGGAAGAAGCCCTGGCGATGTTGGTGATTATCAGCGCGGTGCTGCTGATCAGCCTGCCACAGTGGCGAAAGCCGAAACCGGAAATAAGGTAAACTGCCGCGCATTGCGACCTTGCGCTGACTTTTTCCTACGGTATTACCATGACTTTCGCCACACTTGGCCTGATCGAACCCTTGCTGCGCGCCCTTGAGACGCTTGGCTACCAGACCCCGACGCCGGTGCAGGCGCAAGCCATTCCGGCGGTGCTGGCCGGTCGCGACCTGATGGCTGCGGCCCAGACCGGCACCGGCAAGACTGCCGGTTTCGCCGTGCCGCTGCTGCAGTTGCTGACCATGGAAGGGCCGAAAGTCAGCGCCAACTCGGTGCGCGCGCTGATCCTGTGCCCGACCCGCGAGCTGGCCGAGCAGGTTCACGCCAGCGTCGCCGAGTACGCCCAAAACTTGCCGCTGACCACGTACGCCGTATACGGCGGCGTGAGCATCAACCCGCAGATGATGAAGCTGCGCAAGGGTGTTGATGTGCTGGTCGCCACCCCTGGCCGCCTGATCGACCTGTTCCGCCAGAACGCGCTGAAACTCAACCAGCTGCAAACCCTGGTGCTGGACGAAGCCGACCGCATGCTCGACCTGGGCTTCTCCGAAGAACTGGCGAACATCTACCGCATGTTGCCGAAAAAGCGCCAGACGTTGCTGTTCTCCGCGACCTTCTCCGACGAGATCCGCCAGTTGGCCGGGCAGATGCTGATTGACCCGCTGACCGTCGAAGTCAGCCCGCGCAACGTCGCTGCCAACACCGTCAAGCAATGGGTGGTGCCGGTGGACAAGAAGCGCAAGGCGGAACTGTTTGTGCACCTGATGCGCAAGGGCCGCTGGAAGCAAGTGCTGGTGTTCGCCAAGACCCGCAACGGCGTGGATGCGCTGGTAGAGAAGCTCCAAGGTCTGGGCATCAATGCCGACGGGATTCACGGCGACAAACCACAAGCCACTCGCCAGCGCGCGCTGGATCGCTTCAAGAGCAGTGACGTGCAGATCCTGGTGGCTACTGACGTAGCGGCCCGTGGCCTGGACATCGAAGACTTGCCGCTGGTGGTCAACTTTGACCTGCCGATCGTGGCTGAGGATTACATCCACCGCATCGGCCGTACCGGTCGTGCGGGCAACACCGGTGAGGCGATTTCCCTGGTGTGTGCGGATGAAGTGAACATGCTGTCGGCCATTGAGACGCTGACCCGTCAGACATTGACCCGGAAGATGGAGCAGGACTTCGAACCGGAGCATCGCGTGCCGGACACCGATGCCACTGGCCAGGTGGTGAAGAAGCCGAAAAAGCCGAAGAAACCCAAGGCGTCCGGTGGCGGCAAGCGCAACCTGGGCAAGTGGGTGGAGAGTGGCGAAGTATCGGTGGCGGAGCCGTCGATCAAGCCGGTGCGCAAGGTGCCTGCGTTTAATACTGGCCCGCGCAAGAAGAAGTAAGGTCACTGTAGCGAGGGAGCGTGCTGTGGTGAGGGAGCTTGCTGTGGCGAGGGAGCTTGCTCCCGCTGGAGTGCGCAGCGCTCCCGCTTTTTTTGGGGCCGCTACGCAGCCCAGCGGGAGCAAGCTCCCTCGCCACAGGTAATAACGATCGTTCCCACGCTCTGCGTGGGAATGCATCCTGTGACGCTCTGCGTCAGCTTCAGAAGCGGACGCGGAGCGTCCAGGGCGGCGTTCCCACGCGGAGCGTGGGAACGATCAGTCCTTCAGCCACTCCAGCATGCCGCGCCCAGCCACTCGCCCGCTGGCAAAACACCCCGTCAGCAAATACCCGCCCGTCGGTGCTTCCCAATCCAGCATCTCGCCTGCGCAAAACACGCCCGGCAATTGCTTGATCATCAAGCGTTCATCCAGCGCCTCAAACGGCACACCGCCCGCAGTACTGATGGCTTCGTCCATCGGCCGGGTTTTCACCAGCGTCAGCGGCAGCGCCTTGATATCCACCGCCAACTGCGCCGGATCATTGAAATGCTCGGCTGGGGTCAATTCCCGCAGCAGCGCCGCCTTCACCCCGTCCACTCCCAACTGACTGTGCAGATGCTTGCTCATCGAGCGTGAGCCGCGTGGCTTGCTCAGTGCTGCAATCACCTTGTCCAGCGGCTTACCTGGCAGCAGGTCGATATGCACCGTGGCCGATCCATCCCGGTTGATCGCCTCACGGATCGGCGCCGACAACGCATAGATCAGGCTGCCTTCGATGCCCGTGGCGGTGATCACGCATTCACCCAGCCGAGGTTTATCGTCCGCCAACCCGATGGCGACGTTTTTCAACGGCGCCCCGGCGAATTTGCTGACCATCAATTCGCTCCAGGCCGACACCTCAAATCCACAGTTACTCGGTTGCAACGCCGCGTAAGGCACGCCTTTGTCTTCCAGCAATTTCAACCATGCCCCGTCGGAGCCCAGCCGCGACCAGCTGCCGCCGCCCAATGCCAACAGCACCGCGTCCCCGCGCACACGTTTGTCGCCCTCGGGGCTGTGGATAAGCAGGCTGCCGTCAGCATTCCAGCCCAGCCAGCGATGACGGGTGTGGATAACTACGCCTTGGTCCCGCAGGCGCTTGAGCCAGGCGCGCAGCAGCGGGGCGGCTTTCATGTCGGTAGGAAACACCCGGCCGGAACTGCCGACAAAGGTTTCAATCCCCAGCCCATGTATCCATTCGCACAACGCTTCGGCACCGAACTGACGCAGCAACGGCGCCATGAACGGCGCCCGCTCGGCATACCGCGACAGGAACGCCGGGTAGGCTTCGGAGTGGGTGATGTTCATGCCGCCCACGCCCGCCAGCAGGAACTTACGGCCAACCGACGGCATACCGTCGTACAAGTCGACCCGGACTCCGGCCTGGCTCAACACTTCCGCGGCCATCAGCCCGGCAGGGCCGCCGCCGATGATGATGACGTGTTGAGGTGAGGTTTGAGGCTGGGGCATGGGGATAACTGCGGTTCGGCAAAGTAGGCCGAGCATTCTACCCGAGGACGGCGAAACTGCCTGATCAAAAAATGAACAGCTTTCTGCAGCCCATGCAGCTTATGGCTTGCAGAGGCTTTCACTCAGGTTATCCACAGGCAGTTCCACAGCGATTGTGGGTAAGGTGCATAACTCAATGACAACCGGATGACGTCCAGACCCGCTGCGCACTGTGGTGCAGGATCCCGTGGCGACGGGCCAGGGCAGGGCGGTCTTTGCTGTAGCCACCGCCGATCACGCCGACCACCGGAATATCGCGGCCCAGGCAGTGGCGCATCACGCTTTCATCACGGGCGGCGACGCCTTGGTCTGTCAGCTTGAGGTAGCCGAGGGCGTCGTCCTTGTGCACATCTACGCCGGCGTCATACAGCACCAGGTCGGGCTGATACAGCGGCAGCAGGTAATTGAGGGCATCGTCGACCACCTTGAGGTAGTCCGCGTCGCCCATGCCCATTGGCAGCGGGATGTCCCAGTCGCTTTCGGCCTTGCGGGCGGGGAAGTTTTTTTCGCAGTGCAGGGACACGGTGATCGCGTCCGGGGTGTCGTGCAGGATGCGCGCGGTGCCGTCGCCCTGGTGCACGTCGCAGTCGAAGATCAGCACCCGGTTGACTCGCCCGTTGGCCAGCAGGTAACGGCTGATCACCGCCAGGTCATTGAAAATGCAGAAACCTGCCGGGTAATCGTAGTGGGCGTGGTGGGTGCCGCCGGCCAGGTGGCAGGCCAGGCCGTGCTCCAGGGCCTGCTCGGCGGCCAGCAACGAGCCGCCCACCGCGCGCACGGTGCGCCGGGCCAGGGCTTCGCTCCAGGGCAGGCCGAGGCGCCGCTGGTCTTCGCGGGACAACTCGCCGCTCATGTAGCGTTCGATATACCCAGGTTCATGGGCCAGGGCCAGAATCTCGGCAGGGCAGAGTCCCGGGCGCAGCAATTGGCTGTCCTTGGTCAGGCCGCTCTCCACCAGGTGGTCGCGCAACAGGCGGAATTTATCCATGGGGAAGCGGTGGTCCGCCGGGAACTCGGGGCTGTAGTCGTCGTGGTAGATCAATGGCAAAGGCATGGCGATTTCTGACGGGAACCAGCGACGGATCTTAACAGCGCGTTACACTCACGCACATGGCAAGGGAGGGGGACCAATGGAGCCGATACTGGAATTGGAAAGCGCACGCCTGGTGCTGCGCCAATGGAGTGATGCCGACCTGCCGGAGTTTGCGCGCATGTGCGCCGACCCGCAGGTGATGCGTTATTTCCCGGCCACCTTGAGCCGCCTGGAAAGCGCTGCGCTGATCGGGCGTATTCGCGGCCATTTTGCCGAGTACGGTTTTGGCCTGTGGGCGTTGCAGCGTAAGGACAGCGGCGAATTCATCGGCCTCACCGGCTTGCTGAATGTCAGCTTCGAGGCGCCGTTCACCCCGGCGGTGGAGATCGGCTGGCGCCTGGCCAAGGAACACTGGGGCCTGGGCTACGCCAGTGAGGCGGCATGGACCGCCCTGCGCTGTGGTTTCGACCGGCTGAAGCTGGACGAGATCGTTTCGTTTACCACTGAAGCCAATCTGCCATCACAAAAAGTCATGCAAGCCATCGGTATGCATTACGATCCCCTGGCAGATTTTGAACACCCCAAGGTCGCAGCGGATGACCCGGTGCGGCATCATGTGTTGTATCGCATCACCCGCGCCCAATGGTTGGACACGCTGCACGGATAAGCAGCCCGGAATGCCCAATAGATTGATGTAGGAGATGCTCTATGAGCCAAGTGTTGGAAGATCTGGTGGACCTGCTGACCCTGGAGCCGATCGAGGAAAACCTCTTTCGTGGCCGCAGCCAGGACCTGGGCTTTCGCCAGTTGTTCGGCGGCCAAGTGCTCGGCCAGTCGTTGTCGGCGGCCAGCCAGACCGTTGAAGAGGCGCGGCATGTGCATTCGTTGCACGGTTACTTCCTGCGCCCGGGCGATGCAGCGTTGCCGGTGGTTTATTCGGTCGACCGGGTGCGCGATGGTGGCAGTTTCAGCACGCGCCGGGTGACGGCGATCCAGAAGGGCAACCCGATCTTCACGTGCAGCGCTTCGTTCCAGTACGACGAAGAAGGCTTCGAGCACCAGACCACCATGCCTGTGGTGGTCGGTCCGGAAAACCTGCCGTCGGAGCTGGAACTGACCCAACAGCGCGCGCACCTGATTCCTGAGCACATGCGCGAAAAGCTGCTGTGCCCCAAGCCGATCGAAGTGCGGCCGGTGACCGAGAAAGACCCATACAACCCGCAGCCGTCCGACCCGGTCAAATACGTGTGGTTTCGCGCGGATGGCGCCTTGGCCGACTCGCCGGCGCTGCACAAATACCTGCTGGCCTACGCCTCGGATTTCGGCCTGCTGACCACTTCGCTGCTGCCCCATGGCAAAACCGTGTGGCAGAAAGACATGCAAGTCGCCAGCCTCGACCACGCGTTGTGGTTCCACGCCGACCTGCGTGCCGATGACTGGTTGCTCTACGCCATGGACAGCCCGTGGGCCGGCAATTCCCGTGGGTTCTCCCGGGGCAGCGTGTACAACCGCGCCGGGCAACTGGTGGCGTCGGTCACCCAGGAAGGCTTGATTCGTCATCGCAAGGATTGGGCATGAGCCTGAGTGATGTGAAGCATTGGGTGTTCGACATGGATGGCACCCTGACGGTGGCCGTGCATGACTTTGCGGCGATTCGGGTGGCGCTGGATATTCCGGCGACTGACGACATTCTTACGCACCTGGCGGCATTGCCTGCTGATGAAGCAGCAGCCAAGCATGCGTGGCTGCTGGAGCATGAGCGTGAGTTGGCGCTGGGTTCGGTAGCGGCTGAGGGCGCGGTGGAGTTGGTGCGGGAACTGGCCGGGCGTGGTTATCGCCTGGGTATCCTGACGCGCAATGCGCGGGAGCTGGCCCATGTGACGTTGCAGGCAATCGGCCTGGCGGACTGCTTTGCGGTCGAGGATGTGCTGGGGCGCGATGATGCGCCGCCCAAGCCTGATCCGGGTGGTTTATTGAAGCTGGCGCGAGCGTGGGAAGTGACGCCGCAAGATATGGTGATGGTCGGTGATTACCGGTTTGATCTGGATTGTGGGCGGGCGGCGGGGACCAAGACGGTGTTGGTTAACTTGCCGGATAACCCGTGGCCGGAACTCGCGGATTGGCATGCCGAAGATTGCGCGGTATTGCGTCGAATGCTCTAACCCCAGGCAATGAAGATCAAATGTGGGAGCGGGCTTGCTCGCGAATGCGGTGTGTCAGTCAATACATATGCTGACTGATCCACCGCATTCGCGAGCAAGCCCGCTCCCACATTTTTGATCCGGTTTCTTCAGGGGTTATGGAAACAACACCTTCTGCCCTTCAGGCGACGTAAACATCTTGTCCCCGTCATGCCCAACCCCCGGCACTTCAACCAGCTTGTGGCCCAACTGCGGATGCCGCTGCTTGAGGTAGTCAAAGTAGTTGTGCCCGCGAATCAAGCGATACGCACCCTGGGTTTCAGCCCCACAGCTCTTGTCCAGCGCCGGGTGATTCGGGTCGGTGTCTTGCTGGCCCAGCAGGTAAGTGACATTGCGCGACACGTACGCCTGCTCAAGCTGCTCGGCACTTTGCCCCTTGGCGTAGGCCGGCAGGTTTTGCATGCCGTATTTCCAGTCATTGAAGCCCGGGCAACTGGCCACATCGAACTTCACCGGCCGTTGCGGGCTGAAGTACGCGTAGGACGAAGGGTTGGCCACCACGTAGCGCAGGCTGATGCCTTCGGTTTGCAGTAGCGGGTGATCATGCCCGGTCAGTGCAAAACGCTGCACCACTTGGCCGCCGCCAGAATGGCCGGCTACCACGATTTCTTTCAGGTTCGGGAACAGCTTGCGGTTGCCCAGGTGCTTGATGATCTGGTCCAACGCGCCGTAGGAGCTGATTTGGCCCGGGCCGGTGGACGGCTCGCCGGCCATCCAGTCATTGCTGTTCCAGCGCAGGGTCTGGCTGTCGATCTGGTTGCGCTTGATGTCGGTCTGGTTGAGAAACTGCGGCGCAATCACCAGGGTATTGGCGTTTTGCCCTGCGGCTTCGGCGGCTTTTTCGCCGCTGCCCAGGTAGGTCATGGCGTTGCGCAGGCGGCCATGCACGATGATCAGCGCGCGGGTGACTTGAGGCAGTGGCTGGCGCCAGTCCTGGCTCAAGCCGACGCTCAGGTCGCCGGCATCCAGGTGAAAACGATCGGGACTGACCACCTTGACGCCATGCTCGGCAGCCCAGGTGGGGGTGGAACAGGTGATCAACAAACCTAACAGCAGACCCAGTCGTTTATTCATTTAAAGGCTCTTGGCGGTAAAGGTGTCGCATTGAGTGATCTGGCCCTGGGCGAAGCCGGTCTTGAACCAGCGAACCCGCTGTGCCGAGGTGCCGTGGGTAAACGAGTCAGGCACCACGCGGCCCTGGCCCTGTTGCTGCAAGCGATCATCGCCGATGGCGTTGGCCGCATTCAGTGCCTCTTCAATGTCGCCGGGCTCCAGCCAGTTCAGGCGTTTTTGCGCGCGGTTGGCCCACACCCCGGCGAAGCAGTCGGCTTGCAGCTCCTGGCGCACCAGCAGGCCGCCGTCGCCTTGCATCTGCCGGCCTTGCTGGCGGGCTGCCTGAATCTTCGCCGAGATGCCCAGCAGCGTCTGAACGTGGTGTCCGACTTCATGGGCGATCACGTAGGCCTGGGCGAAATCCCCGGCGGCCTTGAAGCGTTGGGACATTTCCCGGAAGAAATCCAGGTCCAGGTATACCTGTTGGTCTGCCGGGCAATAGAACGGCCCGCTGGCGGACGTGGCGCCACCGCAGGCGGAGTTCACCCGGCCGCGGAACAGGATCAGTTTGGGGTTCTTGTAGCTCAGGCCGTTTTCCTGGAACACCTGGGCCCAGGTGTCTTCGGTGTCGCCGAGGACGGCGCGCACGAAGTCGGCCTGTTCATCATTGGCCGGCGGTGCCTGGCGGGTTTGCGGGCTGACGGAGGGCGCTTGCTCGGTGAGCTGGCCGCTGAGTTGCCCGAGGATCTGCATCGGGTCCTGGCCGGTCAGCCAGCCGATGCCGACGATCAGCACGATCGCCGTCAGGCTCAGGCCCTTGCCGCCGCCAAAGCGCATGCCGCCGCCGCCACCACCGCTGTCATCGCGGGCGTCCACCACGTTGTCGCTGCGTCGGCCTTTTTTCCATAGCATGTGGCAATCCTCTTGATGGTTCTGCAGCTCAGTGTTGTTGGTGTGTAGGGTTGGCGCCAGTCCGGCTGTCGGTGTTAATCACGGCAATAACCTTCACCGGTGTCGACGATCAGGCAGTCTTTCTTGTCGGCCAGCCATTTCAGGCCGGTGGCTTCGCCGTCGCCGGCGCTCAGGATCTGCGGGCCGTCCGGGCGTTCAAAGGTGATGCCGTCTTCAGAGGCCTGGCCCTTGAAGGTGCCGGAATCATCGTCATCCAGGCCGTATTTCATGGTCAGTACATAGTGGCCGCGGCCAATGCTGTCGTCCTTGGCGATGGTCAGGTTCAGGCCTTCGACACCAATCCACTTGCCGACCCATTTGTCGGTGGGCAGCACTTCCGGTACCAGCGTCGCTTGGACGGAGGGCGGTGCCGGTGCTTTGGCGGTCTCGGCTTGTTTGTCGCAGGCGCTGAGCAGCGCCAGGGTCGAAAGAATAAACAGGGTTTTTTTCATGGTACGAAGGCCTTGGTTAAAAAACGCGCAATGGGCGGGCGGACGTGAGCGTTGGACTGGAAAACCGCAATTTAGTGCGCTGTTCGAACAGTGTTTGGTTATGCTCTTGAGCGAGGCGCGTCACCCGTTCTAGATTATGCCGCGGTATGCGGCGGTCATTTCAGCCTGCCACTCAAGAGAATGCAATGACCCTCAGCACCCCACTTTCCGGCGTCAACCACCCACTCAAAGGCATTTTGCTGATTGTGGTGGCCACTTTTCTGTTTTCCAGCCACGACGCGCTGTCCAAATACCTGGCCGGGTTTTACCCGATCGTGATGGTGGTGTGGGCCCGTTACCTGGTGCATACGCTGTTGATGGCCGGGATTTTCCTGCCGCAATCAGGGCTGCGGGTGCTGCGCAGCAAGCGCCCTTTGCTGCAGGTGGCGCGCGCGTTGTGCCTGCTGGGTACCAGCCTGTTTTTCACGGCGGCGTTGCACTTTATCCCGTTGGCCGAGGCCACGGCGGTCAACTTTCTTGCGCCGATCCTGGTCACTGCCTTGTCGGTGCCGCTGCTGGGTGAGCACGTGACCCGTGGCCAATGGCTGGCGGTGATTTGCGGGTTCATCGGGGTGCTGATCATTGTGCACCCGGGCGGTGAGCTGTTCACCCCGGCGGTGTTGTTGCCGCTGACGTCCGCGCTGTTCTTCTGCTTCTACCAACTGCTCACCCGCATCCTCAGCAAGTACGACACGCCCACCACCAGCAACTTCTTCGCCGGGCTGTGCAACACCTTGGTGATGAGTGCGCTGGTGCCGTTCTTCTGGCAAGTGCCGAGCCTGTGGCATGGCGTGCTGATGCTGGCGCTGGGCAGTTGCGGGATGACTGCACACTTGATGCTGACCCAGGCCTTCCGCTTCGCGGCGCCGGCCCTGCTGGCGCCGTTCGGCTATTGCCAGATCGTGTTTGCGGGGTTGTTGGGCTGGCTGGTGTTCAACCACACCCCGGACCTGACCACGGTGGTCGGGATCGGGGTGATTTGCCTGAGCGGGTTGGCCGCTGCCTGGCAGCAGCGGCGCAGGTAGGAGAATCAGGCCTCGACGGTCGGAATCTTGCGCGGCGCCATAAAGTACATCCAGATCAGCGCGATGAAATACATCGCCGGAATCAGGGTGAACAGCACCGTGTAGTTGTTGTTGGTCACGGTCAGGATATGGCCGACGATCTGGGTCATGAACATCCCGCCGATGGCCGCGCACATGCCGCCAAAGCCAAACACCGTGCTCATCATGTGCTTGGGTGTGTAGTCCATCACCAGGCTCCAGATGTTGGCCGTCCAGGCCTGGTGCGCGCCGATGGCCAGGGAGATGGCAAACACCGCGACCCACAACTGGCTGGAACCGGCGGCCATGATCACCCCGACGATGCAGCAGGCGAACAGCAGCATGGATAACAGCCGCGCCTTGATCGGATTCATCCCACGGCCGATCAGGAACGAAGACAGAATCCCGCCGCCGATGCTGCCGAAGTCCGCCGTCAGGTAAATGATGATCAGCGGGATGCCCATCTGGGTCACGTTGATGCCCAGGTTGTATTGCTGATTCAGGAACGGCGGCAGCCAGTACAGGTAGAACCAGAACACCGGTGCGGTCAACGAGTAGGCGAGGGCGAAGGCCCAGGTGCCGCGCATGCGCAGGATGCGGCTGAACGGCACGCGGGGTTGTTCTGGCTCGACTTCCTGCTGCACGTAGTCCAGTTCCGATTGCTTCACGCTCGGATGGTCTTCCGGGTTGTAGTACTTCAGGCCCCAGAACAGCAGCCAGATCGCACCCAGTGCCGACATGCACAGGAACGCGGCCTGCCAGCCCCATACATGCAGGATCAGCGGCAGCAGCATCGGCGTCATCATCGCGCCGACGTTGGTGCCGGCATTGAAGATCCCGGTGGCCACTGCCCGCTCGCCAGCAGGGAACCACAGGCGAGTGGTCTTGACGCAGGCCGGGTAGTTGGCAGCTTCGGTCAAACCGAGAATGAACCGACACACCATAAAGCCTACGGCCGAGGTGGCCAGGCCGTGGGCACCGGTGGCCAGGCTCCACAGCAGCACCGCGCAGAAAAACACGCGCTTGACGCCGACCCGGTCGATCAACCGGCCTTGCAGCACAAAGCCGATGGCGTAGCCGACCTGGAACCAGAAGTTGATGTTGGCGTAGTCCATCGCCGTCCAGCTCATTTCCTTGGCCAGGATCGGTTGCATTACACCGAGGGCGGCACGGTCGATGTAGTTCAGGGTGGTGGCGAAAAACACCAGGGCCAGCATGCCCCAGCGGGTTTTACCGACAGCCATGGCGCCACGGATTTTGTCGCCGATGCCGCTATGGGGATTGCTGTGGCGCACGGCCACGGCGGGATTTTGCGAAGGCATGAGGAAGTACCCGTTTTTTTGAAATTTTTATGGTGTGTTCAGGGTCTTGGTTAACCGAGGCCACTCAACAAGAGCGGGACTCAATGTGCTGTCGATGGTGAGCAGTGGCTAAAAAATCGTCAATTCGCTGATTGCCATTCTGTTCGATAATCGCCCATAAAACTAACCGGTTCGTACATTTCAATTGCTGTGTCGAGTCTAGCGGCCAATAATTTGCCGTAAATAAGACATGCCTCAATGCCGGGAGTCGCCCCATGCAACGCTCCATCGCCACCGTTTCCTTGAGCGGAACCCTGCCGGAAAAACTCGAAGCCATCGCGGCCGCCGGGTTTGACGGCGTGGAAATCTTCGAAAACGATCTGCTGTATTACGACGGCAGCCCGCGGGAAGTTAGGCAGATGTGCGCCGACCTCGGCATTGCCATCACCTTGTTCCAGCCCTTTCGGGATTTTGAAGGCTGCCGCCGCGACCGCCTGGCGCGCAATTTGGAGCGGGCCGAGCGCAAGTTCGACTTGATGCAGGAGCTGGGCACCGACCTGGTGCTGGTGTGCAGTAACGCGTCAGCCGATTCCGTTGGCGATGAAAGCATTCTGCTGGATGACTTGAGCCTGCTGGCCGAACACGCTGGCCGCCGTGGCCTGCACATTGGCTATGAAGCCTTGGCCTGGGGCCGGCACGTCAACACCTGGCAGCAGGTGTGGAACCTGGTGCGCAAGATCGATCACCCGAGCCTGGGCGTGTTGCTCGACAGCTTCCACACGCTGTCCCTCAAGGGCGACCCGAGCGCCATCGCCGAGATTCCCGGCGACAAGATCTTCTTTGTGCAGATGGCCGACGCGCCGATCCTGGCCATGGATGTACTGGAGTGGAGCCGGCATTTCCGCTGCTTCCCCGGGCAAGGCGAATTCGACCTGGCGGGCTTTCTCGCCCCAATCATCAAGAGCGGCTACACGGGGCCGTTGTCGTTGGAAATCTTCAACGACGGCTTCCGCGCCGCGCCCACCCGGGCGAATGCCGCCGACGGCCTGCGCTCGCTGCTGTACCTTGAAGAGAAGACCCGGCAGCGGCTGGCGGAGGAAGCCAAACCGATCCCCGAGATTCTGTTTGAAACCCCGGCCGCCAGCGAATACGACGGCATTGAATTCCTGGAATTTGCCGTGGATGAAAACCTCGGTGCCAAGCTCACCTCATGGCTGGAGCGCCTGGGCTTCGTCAAGGCCGGGCAGCATCGCTCCAAAAGCGTGAGCCTGCTGCGCCAGGGTGATATCAACCTGATCCTCAATTGCGAACCCTATTCCTTTGCCCATAACTTCTTCGAGGCCCACGGCCCGTCGTTGTGCGCCACGGCGATCCGCGTGAAGGACAGCGCCAAGGCCCTGGAGCGTGCGGTGGCCTACAAGGGCCAGCCGTATCGTGGCCTGGTCGGCCCCAACGAGCTGGAGCTGGCGGCCGTTCGTGCACCAGATGGCAGCCTGATCTACCTGGTGGACCAGAACGAAGGCGGCCTGTACGACACCGACTTCAACCTGCAACCTGCAAGCGCTGCCAGCGGCGGCCTGCTGCGCATCGACCACATGGCGATGGCCTTGCCCGCCGACAGCCTCGACAGCTGGGTGCTGTTCTACAAAAGCCTGCTGGATTTCGAGGCCGATGATGAAGTGGTGCTGCCCGACCCCTACGGCCTGGTGAAAAGCCGGGCACTGCGCAGTCGCTGCAGCTCGATTCGCCTGCCGCTGAATATTTCCGAGAACCGCAACACCGCGATTTCCCACGCGCTGTCGAGCTATCGAGGCTCGGGCGTGCACCACATTGCCTTCGACTGCGCAGACATTTTCGCCGAAGTCAGCCGGGCCAAGGATGCCGGCGTGCCGCTGCTGGATATTCCGCTGAACTACTACGATGACCTGGCAGCGCGGTTTGATTTCGACGACGAGTTCCTCAGCCAGCTGGCGTACTACAACGTGCTGTACGACCGCGATGCCCAGGGCGGTGAGCTGTTTCACGTTTACACCGAGCCGTTCGAAGGCCGGTTTTTCTTCGAGATCATCCAGCGCAAGAACGGTTACACCGGTTACGGCGCGGCCAACGTGGCGGTGCGCCTGGCGGCCATGGCCAAGTCCCGCAGCGGTGCGGCGCGCCAGGCCAGGTTGTAAGGTGCTGGCGCTTCCTTCGGCGTGCGGCGCGGCCCATAATCACCGCCTGCACCTAAGGCCGTGAGCGCACCATGACCCTGACTTCCGAGCTTCCCGCCGCGGCCACTGCGCCGCGCAAGAGCCGCAAGAACAACCCGGAAAAGACCCGCGAGAACATTCTCCAGGAAGCCATCGTCGAGTTTGTTCAGCAGGGCCTGTCCGGCGCCCGAGTGGACGCGATCGCGGAGCGTATCCAGACCTCCAAGCGCATGATCTATTACTACTTCGGCAGCAAGGAGCAGCTCTACGTCGAGGTGCTGGAGAAGCTCTACGGCGACATTCGCAACACCGAGACCCGGATGAAGCTGACGGCCCTGGAGCCCCGGGAAGCGATTCGCCGGCTGGTGGAGTTCACCTTTGATCACCACGATCAGAACGTGGATTTTGTGCGGATCGTGAGCATCGAGAACATTCATAACGCCGAGTACGTAAAGCAGTCGACGTCGATCAAGGCGATGAACAGCAACATCCTCGAAGCCCTCGGCACTACGTTGCGCCGGGGTGCGGAGATGGGGTTGTTCCGCGAAGGGCTGGAGCCGCTGGACGTGCACCTGCTGATCAACTCGTTCAGCTTTTATCGAGTGTCCAACCGCCACACCTTCAGCGAGATCTTTCAGATCGAGTTGTCGGATGAGGCGGTCAAGCAGCGGCATCGGGCGATGATCTGCGAGTCGGTGTTGCGCTATTTGCAGGCTTGAGCTGACACAGTTAATGGAACAACTCGGTCAAATGTGGGAGCGGGCTTGCTCGCGAATGCGGAGTGTCAGCCACCGGATGTTTTACTGAGCCACCGCATTCGCGAGCAAGCCCGCTCCCACATTTTTGATCCCGTTTCTGCAGCTAGATGTTCATGCTTCCGAAGTGCGCGAGCATTCTCTCGGCATCCGCCACTTCGCCAGTGAACAACTCAAACGCCTTCACCGCCTGAAACACCGCCATGTTGCCGCCATCCAGGGTGCGGCAGCCCAAGGCACGGGCGTTGCGCAGCAGTTCGGTTTCCAGCGGGAAATACACAATCTCCGCTACCCACAAGTCGGCGCGCAAGGTGTCCAGCGCCACGGGCATGCCCGGCAGCTTGGCCATGCCCATGGGTGTGGTATTCACCAGGCCGTCGGCTTCGGCCATGGCGCTTTCCAGGTCATTGCCGGCCTGGGCCCGACCAGCGCCGAAATGCTGGTTGAGGTTGTCCGCCAGGCTGCGGGCGCGTTCGGCATCCACGTCGAAGATACTCAAGCGTTCCACGCCTTCGCCCAGCAGCGCATGGGCCACTGCCGCCCCGGCACCGCCCGCGCCCATCTGCACCACGAACGTGCGAGCCACATCATTCAAGCCGCGACGAAAACCTTCGGCAAAGCCCAGGCAGTCGGTGTTGTGGCCGATGCGTTTACCGTCGCAAAGCACCACGGTATTCACCGCGCCGATGCCCCGCGCTTCGGGCGAAAGGTCATCCAGCAACGGCAGGATCGCCTGCTTGCACGGGTAGGTGATGTTCAAGCCGGTGAAGTTCATCTGCTCGGCAGCCATCAACAGGTCGGGCAGGGCGCGGGTATCTGTCTGCAACTGATCGAGGTCGATCAGCCGATACAGGTAACGCAAGCCCTGGGCGTCACCTTCGCGCTCGTGCAGGGCCGGGGTGCGGGAAGCCTGGATGCCGGCGCCTATCAGGCCGGCGAGAATTCGACGTTTGGACACCGGGTTCATCCCCTCAAGGTCTTGCTGAAATGTTCGAGGGCCAGGTGATAACCATGGCTGCCAAAACCGGCCAGCACTGCCTTGGCGATCGGCGATACAAACGAGTGATGACGGAACGCTTCCCGGGCATGCACGTTGGACAAATGCACCTCGATCACCGGCACTTCACTGGCCACCAGCGCGTCGCGGATCGCCACCGAGGTGTGGGTCCAGGCCGCGGGGTTGATCACGATGCCGGCACAACGGGCGCGGGCGCCGTGGATCCAGTCCAGCAATTCGCCTTCGTGGTTGGTCTGGCGGAATTCGACTTTCAGTCCGAGCTGTTCGGCGCTGCGGCCACACAGGGCGGCGACGTCGGCCAGGGTTTCGTGGCCATAAGTGGCGGGCTCGCGAGTGCCGAGCAGGTTGAGATTGGGGCCGTTGAGCACCAGCACGATAGGGGGCATGAAGGGTTCTCCACTGTTGTTTTTATGTATGCCGATAAAATGTACTGGATGGTTAATTTGGTCAATCACCTGGGTGGGAACCGTTCGATTACCGAACGCCAATTGAAAGCAGGTGTAACTCGGTGGCTCGTTTTCTGGGCGTTGTTCCCTCTTTCCATGAGCGGTTACAACCCGGCAGTCGACGAACTAGCGCCTGCAACTAGCCTGTGACGGTATCTCCAGCAAGAGGAGCCGGTTGTCGGGTGCATGAGGAAAAGTGTTACCTGGCGGAAAATAACCTAACGGATGGGTTACGATGAAGGTAGGCACTTACAAAGGACATGTGATTGCGGTGTTTCTCAGGGATGAGCATTGCCCGCCTCATGTGCATGTGGCCGGCAAGGAATGGGATGCGCGGTTTCGTTTCAGTTTTCTGGATGGGCATGTGGCGTTGTGGGATGTAGACCCCGAACGGCGTCGGCCATCGGTGTCGATTCTTGAAGGGATTCGCCACACCCTCATGCAACCGCATTACCTGGCGCGGGCGCGAAGGATCTGGTGGGAAAAACTGCAAACGGTCTGCCTGGAAAACCATTCCTGGGATTGGGAAGCCGGTGAGGTGTTGCCCGGGTTGATCATTCAGCGGGGCGTTTATGTGATTGCACGTGCCCGGCACGATGTTGTGGGGCAGAAAACAATTTTGAATCTGGTCAGGGCGCCGGGTTTTGTGGAGATCGATTTATGAAAAAAATCGTAAAGGCCAAAGTTTTACCGTATGTACCGATCACCGAGGCCGATATCGACAAGGCAATAGACCGAGGACGCAGGTCAACGCGTCTGTACGCTAACGCCAGCAATGTGCGTTATGAAAATGACTGCATATCCATTGGTTTCAGCGACGGCAGTCGCGTCATGTTGCCTGTGGCGGGGCTGCCGGAATTCGAAGGGTTCAGCTTGCAGGATTTCCAGCAATTGGAGGTCGGTTTTGGTGGAAAGGCGCTTTGCTGTGAGGCCCAGGACCTGGATGTTTCCATCACGGGCCTTATCGCCACAAGCCAGCCGTTAATGGCCCTGGCTACGAGCCTGGTAGCCTCCAGCAACGGTCGCAAGAGCAGCGCTGCCAAATCCGCCGCCGCCCGAGCCAATGGCAAGAAGGGCGGCCGGCCACGCAAGGAGGTTTTGGAGGACGCTGATTCAACTGATGTATGAGGATCCAATGTGAGAGCTGGACAGCTCCCACACCTGGTTACTTACCGCCGGGTCAGCAACACACCCGATTCCATATGGTGCGTCCACGGGAACTGGTCAAACAACGCGCACTTGGTAATCCGGTGCGTGTCGTGCAGTTGCGCGATGTTCGCCGCCAGCGTCTCCGGGTTGCAGGAGATGTACAGGATGTTCTCGAAGCGCCGGGTCAGCTCGCAGGTGTCCGGGTCCATCCCGGCACGCGGCGGGTCGACGAACACGCTACCGAATTCGTAGCTCTTGAGGTCGATGCCGTGCAGGCGTCGGAACGGCCGCACTTCGTTCAAGGCTTCGGTCAGTTCTTCAGCAGACAAGCGCACCAGGGTGACGTTATCCACCGCGTTTTCATCGAGGTTGCTCAGGGCCGCATTCACCGAGGTTTTGCTGATTTCGGTGGCCAGCACTTTGCGCACGCGGGTGGCCAGGGGCAGGGTGAAGTTGCCGTTGCCGCAATACAGCTCGAGCAAGTCATCACTGCGCTCGCCCAAAGCGTCGTACGCCCAGTTGAGCATCTTCTGGTTCACGGTGCCGTTGGGCTGGGTGAACGCGCCTTCAGGCTGGCGATAGCTGAAGGTACGTCCGCCGACGTCGAGTTTCTCGACCACGTAATCGCGGCCGATCACGTCACGCTTGCCCTTCGAACGGCCGATGATGCTGACATTCAGATCAGCCGCCAGTTTGTTCGCTGCCGTATGCCAATGCTCATCCAGCGGGCGGTGATAACACAGGGTGATCATCGCGTCGCCGGCCAGGGTGGTGAGGAACTCCACCTGGAACAGCTTGTGGCTCAGGGCGGCGCTGGCTTGCCAGGCGGCCTTGAGCTGCGGCATCAACTGGTTGATGCGCAGGCTGGCAATCGGGAACTCTTCGATGAGGATCGGCGTGCGCTTGTCGTCCTGGGAGAACATCGCGTAGTGGCGCTGACCCTCTTCGCGCCACAGGCGGAACTCCGCCCGCAAGCGGAAGTTCTGCAACGGCGAGTCGAAAACCTGAGGCTCCGGCGCGTCGAACGGCGCCAGCAGGTCACGCAAGCGCGTGACCTTTTCTTCCAGTTGAACGGTGTAGCTTGCGGCGTCAAAAGTCATGCGTTGAACCAGCCCAGCTTGATCACGAACAGAATCGACAGGATCACCAGCGCCGGGTTCAGCTCACGGTAGCGGCCCGAAAGCAGCTTGATGGCGGTCCAGGCGATGAAACCGAAGGCAATGCCGTTGGCGATGGAATAAGTGAATGGCATCGCCAGGGCGGTGATCACCACCGGCGCGGCGACGGTGATGTCGTCCCAGTCGATTTCGGCCAGGCCCGAGGTCATCAGTACGGCAACAAACAACAGCGCCGGTGCGGTGGCGAAGGCCGGAACGCTGGCCGCCAGTGGCGAGAAGAACAGCGCCAGCAGGAACAGGATCGCGACCACAACCGCGGTCAAACCGGTACGGCCACCGGCGCTCACGCCCGCAGCCGATTCGATGTAGCTGGTGGTGGTCGAGGTGCCCAGCAGCGAGCCGGCCATGGCCGCCGTGCTGTCAGCGATCAGCGCACGGCCCATTTTCGGCATGTGGCCGTCCTTGCCCATCAGACCCGCGCGCTTGGCGACGCCGATCAGGGTGCCGGAGTTGTCGAACAGGTCGACGAACAGGAACGCGAAGATCACGCTCACCAGGCCGATGTCCAGGGCGCCTTTGATGTCCAGTTGCAGGAAGGTTGGGGCCAGCGAAGGTGGCATCGACATCACGCCGCCGAACGGGGTGAAACCCAGCACGATGGAGGCGATGGTCACCACCAGGATGCCGATCAACACGGCGCCGCGCACTTTCAGGGCTTCCAGCGCAACGATCAGCGCGAAACCGAGGGTGGCGAGGATCGGTGCCGGTTGTTTCAGGTCGCCCAGGCCCACCATGGTGGCCGGGTTGCTGACCACGATGCCGGCGTTGTGCAGGGCGATCAACGCCAGGAACAGGCCGATACCCGCCGCAATCGCCGAGCGCAGCGGCAGCGGGATGCTGTTGATGATCCATTCACGGATGCGGAAGATCGACAGCAGGAAGAACAGCACCGCCGAGATGAACACGGCACCCAGCGCCACTTGCCAGGTATGGCCCATGTGCAGGACGACGGTGTAGGTGAAGAACGCGTTGAGGCCCATGCCCGGTGCCAGGGCAATCGGGTAGTTGGCGATCAGGCCCATCACGGTGGAACCGATGGCCGCCGCCAGGCAGGTCGCGACAAAGACCGCGCCCTTGTCCATGCCGGTCTCGCCGAGGATGCTCGGGTTGACGAACAGGATGTAGGCCATGGCCAGGAAGGTGGTGACGCCCGCGAGAATCTCGGTGCGCACATTTGTGTTGTGTGCCTTGAGTTGAAACAGCTTTTCCAGCATGCCTGCTCCCTGTGACGCTATTTTGCGTCGTTATTTGTTGACCTCTAAGTCAAAGCACAAACTGCGCCAAGCGGCTGTGGTTCCAGAGAGGATCGGAAAAAGCGGCGCATCATACCAGCAGCCGAGGGCCAGTGGCGCATAGGCTTGATCATGGCCTTGAGGCATACTGCGCCGACGTTTATTACAGGGTCATCGACAGCATGAAAAAAGCCAGCGCCTGGAGTCTAGCTCTGTTCGGTTGTATCGGCCTGTGGCTCGGTGCAGCACCGGCGTGGGGCGCGCCTGCACCGGCGTTGAGCGAGGTGCGGGTGTTCAAGGTGCAGTCGGCCAATTGCACGGAAACCATCCCTGAACGGGCGGCCAGCACCCAGATGTGCACGCACCGTGGGCAGACGCTGGTGTACGTGATGGAAGTCGGCCTGGGCAACAGCTCCCAGGCGTTTTTCGACGGCGCGCCGGTGTCCGGCACCAGCACCGCCATCTGCCAGGTCGGCTCCATCAGCCAGGCGTGCAGCGGCGCGGGAACGTTGATGGGCTACATCTATACGTTCCAACTGGAAGTCGAAGCCGGCGGCACGTTCCAGTACAGCAACACCTCGATCAACCCACCGCGCAACCAATTGGTCACCACCCTCAGCATTCGCTGATCGCCACCCATCAATTGCCTTGAACGCTCATAAACTCCGCAAGTCGGACCGCTAAGACGGCGACTTTTCTGAACGCCGCGATTGCACACCAATCCGTGAGGTGTTTATGAGCGCGACCCCCAATGGCGCGGCGGCCCAGCCGTTCGTCGCCCACTCCATACGCTTGACCCTCAATGGTCAGGACCACTCACTCGACGTATTGCCCTGGATCACCCTGCTGGACCTGTTGCGCGAACAACTGGACCTGACCGGCACCAAGAAGGGCTGCGACCACGGCCAGTGCGGCGCCTGCACCGTGTTGCTCAACGGTAAACGGGTGAACGCCTGCCTGACCCTGGCGGTGATGTGCGACGGTGCCGAATTGACCACCATCGAAGGCCTGGCCTCGGGCGAAGACCTGCACCCGATGCAAAAGGCCTTTATCAAGCACGACGCCTTTCAGTGTGGCTACTGCACGCCGGGCCAGATTTGCTCGGCGGTGGGCCTGGCCCGTGAAGGCCGCGCCCACGACACCGCGCAAATCCAGGAACTGATGAGCGGCAATCTGTGCCGCTGCGGCGCCTACAACAACATCCGCGATGCCATCGAAGAAGCCTTGCCGGCGTGCCGTGCGCAGGGAGGTGAGCAATGAATCCCTTCCATTACAGCAAACCGCTGGATGTGCAGGAGGCGGTGCATTTGGTCAGCCCGGCATCGCGGTTTATTGCCGGTGGTACCAACCTGTTGGACTTGATGAAAGAAAACATCAGCCGCCCCGAGCACCTGATCGATATCACCGGCCTGCCGCTTCGTGACGTGGAAGAAACCACCGAAGGCGGCCTGATGATCGGCGCCCTGGTGAGCAACGCCGACCTCGCGTGGCACCCACTGATCGAACAACGCTACCCGTTGTTGTCCCAAGCCATCCTTGCCGGCGCCTCGCCGCAATTGCGCAATATGGCCAGCACCGGCGGCAACCTGTTGCAACGCACCCGTTGCTACTACTTTTATGACGCCGCCGTGCCCTGCAACAAACGCGAGCCCGGCAGCGGTTGCCAGGCGCGGGTCGGGTTGAATCGTATCCATGCGATTCTCGGCGCCAGCGATCAGTGTGTCGCCACCCATCCTTCGGACATGTGCGTGGCCCTGGCCGCGTTGGATGCCAGGGTGCATGTGCAGGGTCGGGGTGGTGCGCGGGTCATCGAGTTCGCCGACTTTCATCGGTTGCCGGGGGATGCGCCCCAGCGGGATAACCAGTTGGCCGATGATGAGTTGATCACTGCGATCGAGTTGCCCGCTGACCACCTGGCTGCCCACAGCCACTACGTGAAGATCCGTGACCGCGCTTCTTATGCATTCGCTTTGGTATCCGTTGCGGCAGCGCTGGAACTGGAAGGCGATGTGATCGTAGACGCGCGCCTGGCCCTTGGCGGCGTCGCCCACAAGCCCTGGCGTGACCGCGCGGTGGAAGCCGCGCTGATCGGCCAGTCCGTCAGCCGCGAAACCTTCAGCACTGCCGCCGAAACCTTGCTGCTGGACGCCGAGCCGCTGGAACACAACGGCTTCAAGATCAAACTGGCACGCCGCGCGATCATTCGTGCCCTGAGCGATGCCGCTGTTGCGGGAGCCACATCATGAGTGCGATCGGCAAGCCGTTGGACCGGGTGGACGGTCTGCTCAAAGTGACCGGGCAAGCGCGATATGCCGGAGAATTCCCCGAGGATGGCCTGCTGCACGGCAGCGTGGTGTCGAGCAACATCGCCAAGGGCCGGGTTGTCCGCATCGATGCTTCCAAAGCCCTGGCGCTGCCCGGGGTAGTGATGGTGCTTGATCACCTCAACCGCCCGAAACTCGCCAGTTACGACGACAGCTACGCCGATGCCGATGCCGCCGACGGCTCGCCATTTCGCCCGCTGTACAACGACCGCGTGCTGTATAGCGGCCAGCCGTTGGCATTGGTGATTGCCGGTAACCTGGAATTGGCGCGTCATGCCGGCTCTTTGGTGGAGATCGAATATGCCGCCGAACCCTCCGAGACCGACCTGTTGGCCTTGCAGGACCAGGCGCACCCATCGCCGCAAACACCGCCCAAGCCGCGCGGCAACTTCCAGGCCGAATGGACCGGCGCCGCCACGAGCCTGGACCTGCACTACAGCACGCCCATCGAGCACCACAACCCGATGGAGCCACACGCCAGCACCGTGCTGTATCAGCCGGACGGCACCTTGCATATCCACGACAAGACCCAGGGCCCGCAGAACTGCCAGGCTTACGTGCAGAAAGTCTTCGGCCTGGATAAGAGCCAGGTGCGAATCTTCGCTGCGTTTGTCGGTGGTGCCTTCGGTTCAGGCTTGCGGCCGCAGTACCAACTGCCGCTGGCAGTCATGGCATCGCTGGCCCTGAAGCGTTCGGTGCGCGTCACTCTTACACGCCAGCAGATGTTCACTTTTGGCTATCGCCCGCGCACCTTGCAGCGCCTGCAATTGGGCGCAGCCGCGAATGGTCGCTTGCTCGCCCTGGGCCACACCGCCATCGGCCAGACCTCGCGCTTCGAGGATTTCAGTGAGCACGTGGTGGAGTGGAGCGGCATGCTCTATCACTGCGATAACGTGCTGTTGACCTACAAACTGGTGCCGCTGGATGTGTTCACGCCGTTGGACATGCGCGCACCCGGCGCGGCGCTCGGGGTGATCGGCCTGGAGTGCGCCATGGACGAACTGGCCTGCGCCCTGGGCATCGACCCGGTGCAACTGCGGCTGATCAACTACGCCGAGCGCAATCAGAACGAAGACAAGCCCTGGTCCAGCAAAGCCTTGCGTGAGTGCTACAGCGAAGGTGCCGAGCGTTTCGGCTGGAGCCAGCGCAACCCGGAACCACGGAGCATGCGCGACGGTCGCCAACTGATCGGTTGGGGCATGGCCGGCGGCGTATGGGAAGCGATGCAAATGAAGGCCAGCGCCAAGGCGCGAATCGATCACCTGGGCAAACTCACGGTCAGCAGTGCCACCACCGATATCGGCACCGGCACTTACACGGTCATGGTCCAGATTGCGGCCCAGGCCAGTGGCGTATCGGTGGGCGACGTGACGTTCCTGCTGGGGGATTCATCACTGCCGACGGCGCCGCTGCAGGGTGGCTCGTTTACCGTGTCGTCGGTGGGCAGCGCGGTGCAGCAGGCGTGCGAGGCGTTGAATGCCAAGCTGCTGGATATTGCGCGCAAGACGTATCCGGCTTTTAAAGATGCCGAGTCGGCGCGGTTCGAGAATGGCCAGTTGCATGCCGGGGACCAGCGCATCTCCCTGGCGCAACTGGTGCAGGACAGCGGTGAGCAGGCGCTGGAGGTGCAGGTGGATTGCGAGCCAGGCAAACAGCGCGAAGGCTATGCTTCAGCCACTCATTCGGCGGTGTTCGTCGAAGTGCGGGTGGATGAGGACCTGGGCACTATCAAGGTCAGCCGGGTGGTCAGTGCGGTTGCGGCCGGGCGGGTGGTTAATCCGAAAATGGCCCGCAGCCAGATTCTCGGCGGTGTGGTCTGGGGCATCGGCATGGCGTTGCATGAGGAGACCCAAATTGACCATCAATTAGGCCGCTATATGAACCACAGCCTGGCCGAGTACCACATCCCGGTAAACGCGGATATCGGCGAGATTGATGTGCTGTTTGTCGAAGAACACGACGAGATCGTTAACGCCCTGGGTTCCAAGGGCGTCGGCGAGATCGGGATTGTCGGGGTTGCCGCTGCGGTGGCCAACGCGGTGTATCACGCCACCGGCAAGCGGGTGCGGGACTTTCCCGTCACTCTCGACAAGGTGTTCTAAACCTTGGCGGGTTCTTCCACCGGCACATGCATGCGGTCGCGGTTGGCCAGGGTCGGGAACAGTTTGATCCAGACCCCGGTCACCACCAGCGTGCCGATGCCGCCCATGACCACGGCGGGCACGGTGCCGAACCAGTGGGCGGTAATTCCTGACTCAAACTCGCCCAACTGATTCGACGCGCCGATAAACAGCCCGTTGACCGCGCTCACCCGGCCGCGCATTTCATCCGGGGTTTCCAGTTGCACGAACGAGGCGCGGATCACCATGCTGATCATGTCCGCTGCGCCCAATACCACCAATACGGCCAGGGAGAACCAGAACGAGGTCGACAGGCCGAATGCAATGGTAGCTACGCCAAACACCCCGACCGCCGTAAACATGATCCGCCCGACATGCCGGTCCACGGCAAACCGTGCCAGCCACAACGACATCAACAATGCCCCGACCGCTGGCGCCGAACGCAGCAGCCCGAGGCCCCATGGGCCGGTCAGCAGAATGTCCTTGGCAAACACCGGCAGCAACGCGGTGGCGCCGCCCAGCAGTACGGCAAACAGGTCCAGGGAAATCGCCCCGAGGATGTCTGGCCGACTGCGGATAAAACGAATCCCGGCCAGCAACGAATCCATGGTCGCCTTGGCCTTGTTCAGCGGCGTCTGGCGCGCAGGCAGGTTGAGGGTCAGCACGCAGGCGATCAGGTACAGCACCACCGTGGGGCCGTACACCCAGACGCTGCCGAAGGCGTATAACAAACCGCCCAGAGCCGGCGCCACGATGGTGGCCAATTGCTGGGCCGACTGCGACGACGCCACCGCGCGGGGAAACAGTGCGGTGGGCACGATGCTCGGCAGCATGGCCTGGGTGGTGGGCATTTCAAACGAGCGGGCAGCGCCCAGCAGGAACGCCAGGATAAAAATCATCTCGCGGGTGACATTGCCGGTGAGTCCGCCGATCGCCAGGGACAGCGCGATCAACGCTTGAACGGTTTGGCAGATGGCTGCGACCTTGCGCCGTTCATAGCGGTCGGCCACATGGCCGGTGTGCAGCATGAACAGCACCCGCGGCACGAATTCCACCAGGCCGACCAAACCCAGGTCCAGCACGTTGCCGGTCAGTTGGTAGAGGTTCCAGCCGATGGCCACGGTGAGCATCTGGAAGCCGCTGGCGGTGAAGATCCGCGCCAGCCAGAACGCGATGAAAGGGCGGTGATGACGTAACAGCAGCGCGGGTTCACTGGGCATCGGGGAGACGGGTCTGGGTGGGGGAACGGTGAGGTTATCACCAACTTGTAACCAATAGTTGCGTGGTGGGTTGGGGGGATGAGATATGTTCAGTCTGGCTGAGTACATATCCGTTTCTTCGGTAACGGCCACCTATGGTTCCGCTCTTACAGCGGGTCACTTTTGGCAAACGCCCCAAAAGTAACCAAAAGGTCTTTGCCCCACCACTCGG
>NZ_JAXCIS010000068.1:0-101450 GCF_034044025.1 Pseudomonas sp. SED1 | reverse complement strand
GGTCACAACCCATTCACGAGGCTTCAACGGATGAGAATCCTCGGCATTCTTTGCCTGCTACTGACCCTGAACGGCTGCAGCTCGCTGCTGTTTTACCCGGAGCGCGGCTTGCCGTTCACCCCGGAAAAGGCCCACCTGCAATACCGTGACGTGACACTGACCACCGCCGATGGCGTCAAGCTGCACGCCTGGTGGCTTCCGGCCAAGGCCGGTGTGCCGCTCAAGGGCACGGTGCTGCACCTTCACGGCAACGGAGGTAACCTCGCCTGGCACCTCGGCGGCAGTTGGTGGCTGCCGGAGCAGGGCTATCAAGTGCTGCTGCTGGACTATCGCGGTTACGGCCTGTCCGAAGGTGAAGCTTCGCTGCCAGCGGTTTACCAGGACATCGACGCCGCCTTCAAGTGGATCGACAACGCCCCCGAAACCCAGGGCCAGCCACTGATCGTGCTTGGCCAAAGCCTGGGCGGTGCGCTGGTGGTGCACTACCTGGCGGAACATCCCGAGCGCCAGCCCCAGCTCAAGGCGCTGGTGCTGGACGGTGTGCCGGCCAGTTATCGTGACGTAGGACAATTCGCCCTCAGCACCTCCTGGCTAACATGGCCATTCCAGGTACCGTTGTCGTGGCTGGTACCGGACGCCGACAGTGCGATCAACGCCATGCCCCGGCTGACCGGTGTGCCGAAGTTGTTGTTCCATAGCCTCGATGATCCGATCGTGCCGCTGTCCAACGGCATCCGCCTGTATCAAGCTGCGCCGCCACCGAGGGTGCTGCAACTGACCCGGGGTGGTCACGTGCAGACCTTTGCCGACAAGACCTGGCAAACCGTGATGCTGCGCTACCTCGACGACCCGCAGCATTTCAACGGGCTGCGCCGCCTGGGGGAAATCCCCAATTACCCGGCGTCCCCGAATTCCAATGCAGAGAACCCGCAATGAGCGAAGAACGCAACATGATCCCCCTGATCCTCACCTGCATTGGCACCATCATCGGCACCGTTGGCTGCCTGTGGTACTACGGCTATTTGCACTTCGCCAAGCCTGAGGATGCATTGCTGCTCAGCGACTTCACCATGCTCAAGACCGTGCCGGGCGAGGACTACAAAATCTCCCTGACCCCGGCCGCCCAGGTAGCGCAGTGTGTCGATGGTGTGTTGGTGCTGTTTGATACCGAACAGAAAGGCCTGACCGGCGTCCTGGTGAACGGCAAGAAACAGGCGGTGCGTTGCATGGGTCAGGAAACGCCGCAATTGGAGCAGTAGGACAGGTCGCTTGAGAAACGCTGGAACTATTCTGGATTGATTACCACAGATTTCGGACTGGTCAGCGTCGCTGATTCGGTTACCTAATCTGGAGTTATCCGTATGCAAGTTAACGATTCATCTTCTGCGCAAAGCTTTGGCAATTTTGGCAGTCAGGGTATTCAAGATGCAGGTTCACCCCAGGCAGGCGCAGACCAAGGCGCCGGTGGCTCGCAAGGGACAGGGGGAGCGGATCTTTTGGAACTGCTCAAGAAATTGCTGATGCAAGCCGAGCAACAAAGCAGCCAAGGCCAAGGTGGTGAAGGTCAAGGCCAGGGCCAGGCTGGCAACGCCGGACAGATTCAATTCGGTTGAGTGTGTATAGGCGGTGAGGATATTGGTCTGATCCGTCTATGCCCATAAGCAAAGAACCCCGCCAATTGGCGGGGTTCTTTATGTTGCATCAGTCGATCAGTTAGCCATCGAAGAACGTGGCTTGACCGGCTGGTTGTCGTTGGAGATGGTCACTTCAACGCGGCGGTTCATGGCACGGCCCGAAACGCTGCCGTTGTCGGCAACCGGGTATTCCTTGCCATAACCCTGGGTCACGATGCGCGAGATATCCACACCCTGGTTAGCCAGTGCGCGCTGCACGGAAGCGGCACGGCGCTCCGACAGGCTCTGGTTGTACGAGTCGGAACCGGTGCTGTCGGTGTAGCCTTCGACAATCACTTTACGGTCCGGGTTATCGCGCAGGAACTGCGCCAGCTTGGTGATGTTCACCAGGCCGCTCGACTTCAGGTCCGACTTGTTGGTGGCGAACAGCACGTCACCAAAAGTCACCAGGGTGCCGCGATCGGTTTGCTTGGCGTTCAAGCTGTCTTGCAGTTGCTTGATCTGCGCGTCACGGGCTTCCAGCAGGGCGCGGGCACGTTCGTCGCCAGCGTTTTTCAGCTTGGCTTCGGACTCACGCAGGACGATGGTGTCCTTGGCCACTTCAACGCGCTGGTTGGTCAGGTAGGCCAGTTGATCGACCTTCTTCTGGTCTTCCTTGTCGCGGTAGGCCTTGTCAGCCTTGTCCAGCCACTCGCTGGCGTCTTTGGTTTCCAGCGCCGCTACTTTGGTGGCTTGCGGGTTGGCTTGCAGGGCCGAGAAGTTGGTGCGAGCGTTTTCCAGGTTCGCGTTCGGCGGGGTAGAGCACGCCGCCAGAGCAACGCTCATTGCCAGCAGGGCAGGGATCATCAATTGTTTACGCATAGTCGTGTCGTCCTTTCAATTCGGTTTCGGGTGCAATGCAATCAGAGGTAGCGGCTTATTGCTGCGGCTTGATAACAGCCGGACGCATGCCTTCCTGACGCAGCTCCTGAACAGCTTTCTGGGAATCCTTCACAGCTTGGTCGGCCTTGGCAGCCTGGGCTTTGCGCTCTGCGACGCGTGCGTCCCACTCGGCTTGTTCGGCCAGGCGACGGGCTTCGTCATAATTCTTGTCGTGCATGGCAATTTCAGCTTGCTTCAGTTTGTCCTGAGCCGACTTCATTTCCACGGCTGCGTACTCGGTACCACCGGCGCTGACGGCGCTGTTCACCGCAGATTGGGTAACAGCGTATTGCTCGGTCGGTGGGTTGCCGGCGCAGCCAGCCAGTACGAAGCTGGTGCCGATTGCCAGCGCGGCCAATTTAAGCCCGCGCAGGTGGTTAAACGAGGTTTTGGCAGTGCTGGTCTTCATCGTCTTCAACTCCATTAGGTAACTCCTGAAAAACATCAAATCCATCTCCGGCTTGCAGTGTCTGCGGGGGCCCGGCGGTAAAGCTCGGGACGCCTATTCAAACGGCTGTTCCAAGTGATGGCTTACTGGCTGTGACCGGAGGCTTTTTTGAATAGTTCAGCGAAGATGGCGATTTGCCTAAAAAAATATCTGACTGAACGGTCAGCGTTTAAAAGTTGGAACTTTTGCAATACGCAGGGGTATTCAGGGCCCGTCGGAGGCCCTGAATACTGGAGGTTTCGGTTTTTTTAGCGGAGGTTGACTAGTGTTTCTGCTTGTCGGACTGAGCCGACAGATCGTGCAGATAGCGCCGTGACAGCGTGAGAAAGCGTGGGGTTGGGCCAACGTCTTCGTACAGCGGATCGCCTTCCTCATCGGTAGCAATCACCTGCTTGCCCTTGATGTAGGGAAAGCTCGCTTCCAGCTCTTCGAGGGCTGCGCCAATCAACTCGCCGAGCAGTTCTTCGGTGTGGCGTTTGGGGTACATCTCGGAGATCGCCGCCAGCCTGGCAGCGGCTTCAACGTCCAGATGGATGGCGTATTCGGTTTTGGTCAGGCGACCCTTGGCGTTTTCTTTCCAATGCTGGGCCAGTTCTCGGATTTTCATGGCAACCTCAATGGAGCCCACGGTACGCGGGCGATGATGAGTGACCAGCCGGCCAGCGCGGATAACGCTGCGGCTTACTGTTGAGACTAGCTGCAACTCACAAGGTTTAAAGTTCCTTGTAAGACTTCGCCGTGGGCGGCACTCTTGAGGATCAAAGCGTCCCGGATTTTCTGCTGGAGATTGGCTGATGAGCGATATCGATGCACGTTTGCGTGAGGATGTTCACCTGCTGGGTGAGCTGTTGGGCAACACGATTCGAGAGCAGTACGGCGATGAATTCCTCGACAAGATCGAGCAGATCCGTAAAGGCGCCAAGGCCGACCGCCGTGGCGCGGCTTCGGAGCAGGCGGCTGGCGAAGAGCTGAGCGCCAGCCTCAACCAACTGAAAGAAGATGAACTGCTGCCGGTGGCGCGGGCCTTCAACCAGTTTCTCAACCTGGCCAACATCGCCGAGCAGTACCAGTTGATCCACCGCCGTGATGAATCAACGCCTGCGCCGTTTGAGTCACGGGTACTGCCGGAACTGCTGGCACGCTTGCAGAGCGAAGGCCACAGCAGTGAATCCCTGGCGCGCCAGTTGGGCCGGCTGGAAATCGAGCTGGTGCTCACCGCTCACCCCACCGAAGTTGCCCGCCGCACCCTGATCCAGAAATACGATGCCATCGCCGCACAATTGGCCCTGCAGGATCACCGCGACCTCACCACCGCCGAGCGCGCGCAGATCCGCAATCGCCTGCAACGCCTGATCGCCGAAGCCTGGCACACCGAAGAAATCCGCCGCACCCGGCCCACGCCTGTAGACGAAGCCAAGTGGGGCTTTGCGGTGATCGAGCATTCGCTGTGGCACGCCATCCCGAATTATTTGCGCAAGGCTGATCATGCCTTGCATGCGGCGACCGGTTTGCGCCTGCCCCTGGAAGCCGCGCCGATTCGCTTCGCTTCCTGGATGGGCGGCGACCGCGACGGCAACCCCAACGTCACCGCGCCGGTCACCCGTGAAGTGTTGCTGCTGGCACGCTGGATGGCGGCTGACCTGTACCTGCGCGATATCGATCACCTGGCCTCCGAGCTGTCGATGCAACAAGCCAGCCCGGCATTGCAGGCCAAGGTCGGCGACAGCGTCGAACCTTATAGGGCGTTGCTTAAGCAACTGCGTGAGCGCCTGCGCGCCACACGCCAATGGGCCCACACCTCGTTGACTACCACCACGCCGGCGCCTGCCGATGTGCTGCAAAACAACCGCGAGCTGCTCGAGCCGCTGGAGCTGTGCTACGAGTCGTTGCATACCTGCGGCATGGGCGTGATTGCCGACGGCCCGCTGCTGGATTGCTTGCGTCGGGCGGTGACGTTTGGCCTGTTCCTGGTGCGCCTCGACGTTCGTCAGGATTCGACCCGCCACTGCGCGGCCATGACTGAAATCACCGATTACCTGGGCCTTGGCCGTTACGAGGATTGGGACGAAGAGGCGCGCATCAGTTTCCTGATGAAGGAACTGGCCAACCGTCGCCCCTTGTTGCCGGGTTACTTCAAACCCTCGGCAGACACTGCCGAAGTGCTGAACACCTGCAAGGAAATCGCCGCCGCACCTGCCGCTTCGCTGGGTTCCTACGTCATTTCCATGGCCGGCGCCGCGTCGGATGTGCTGGCTGTGCAACTGCTGCTCAAAGAGTCCGGCGTACAACGACCGATGCGGGTGGTGCCGTTGTTCGAGACCCTGGCTGACCTGGACAACGCAGGCCCGGTGATCGAGAAACTGCTGCTGTTGCCGGGCTATCGCGCCCGTCTGCAGGGCCCGCAGGAAGTGATGATCGGCTATTCGGATTCGGCCAAGGATGCGGGCACTACCGCCGCCGCCTGGGCGCAATACCGGGCCCAGGAACAGTTGGTGGAAATCTGCCGCGAACAACAAGTCGAACTGCTGCTGTTCCACGGTCGCGGCGGCACCGTAGGCCGCGGCGGCGGCCCGGCGCACGCGGCGATTCTGTCGCAGCCACCGGGTTCGGTCGCGGGGCGTTTCCGCACCACCGAACAAGGCGAGATGATCCGCTTCAAGTTCGGCCTGCCGGACATCGCCGAGCAAAACCTCAACCTGTACCTGGCGGCAGTGCTGGAGGCGACGTTGTTGCCACCGCCACCACCGGAGCCGGCCTGGCGCCACTTGATGGACGAATTGGCCGCCGACGGTGTCAGCGCTTACCGCGCCGTGGTGCGGGAAAATCCGCAATTTGTCGAGTATTTCCGCCAGTCCACGCCGGAGCAGGAGTTGGGCCGCTTGCCTTTGGGCAGTCGCCCGGCCAAGCGTCGAGCCGGCGGTATTGAAAGCCTGCGGGCAATCCCGTGGATTTTCGGCTGGACCCAAACCCGCCTGATGCTGCCGGCCTGGCTCGGTTGGGAAGCGGCCTTGAGCAAGGCCCTTGAGCGCGGCGAAGGTGAGTTGCTGGGGCAGATGCGCGAGCAGTGGCCGTTCTTCCGCACCCGCATCGATATGCTGGAAATGGTGCTGGCCAAGGCCGACGCCGACATCGCCCGCCTGTATGACGAGCGTCTGGTACAGCCTGATCTGCTGCCATTGGGTGCGCACTTACGCGACCTATTGTCGCAGGCGTGCAGTGTAGTGCTTGGCCTGACTGGCCAGTCTCAGCTGCTGGCCCATAGCCCCGATACCCTGGAGTTCATCCGGCTGCGCAACACCTACCTCGACCCGTTGCACCTGTTGCAGGCCGAGTTACTGGCCCGATCGCGGCAACAGGAGGCGGCGCAGGACAGCCCTCTGGAACAGGCGCTGCTGGTGTCTGTGGCCGGTATTGCCGCCGGATTGCGCAACACCGGCTGACATTTATGGCGTGTTCTCAATAGCTTGCAGATACATCGCGCCGGTCGCCGTCAAAATGTCGACCGGCGTTTTGCTGTCCGGGTTGTACCTGCCGATAAAGCCAGCGCGGCGCGGGTTTCTCCTACTTTCGGCGGCTTGTGTGGTTTGGGCCTGCTGTGTATCTTGATCAGCCTTTGGCCGTTTGTGCGGCCTGGACCCAAAATTTCCGAGATTGGCCCCATGCGGCGAATCCGAGCGTCATCTTTATAAAAAATTGAGGAGCACATCGATGCGCGTCATTCTGCTGGGAGCTCCCGGGGCCGGTAAAGGTACTCAGGCAAAGTTCATCACTGAAAAATTCGGCATTCCACAAATTTCCACCGGCGACATGCTGCGCGCAGCCGTCAAGGCTGGCACCGAGCTGGGCCTGATCGCCAAGAGCGTGATGGACAGCGGCGGCCTGGTCTCCGATGACTTGATCATCAACCTGGTCAAGGAACGCATCAGCCAGGACGACTGCAAGAACGGTTTCCTGTTCGACGGTTTCCCGCGCACCATTCCCCAGGCTGAAGCCCTGGTGAAGGCCGGCGTCGAGCTGGACAACGTGGTGGAAATCGCCGTTGAAGACGAAGAGATCGTGCAGCGTATTGCCGGTCGTCGTGTTCACGAAGCCTCGGGCCGCGTTTACCACATCGTCTACAACCCGCCGAAAGTGGCTGGCAAGGATGATGTCACCGGCGACGACCTGGTGCAGCGTAAAGACGATACTGAAGAAACCGTGCGCCATCGTCTGTCGGTCTATCATTCCCAGACCAAGCCGCTGGTGGACTTCTACCAGAAACTTTCGGCCGCCCAGGGCAAGCCGAAGTACAGCCACATCGAAGGTGTGGGTTCGGTTGAAGCCATCACTGGCAAAGTACTGCAAGCGCTGAGCTGATCGTTCATCCGCTTGATTGACAACGGCCCGCTTGCGGGCCGTTGTTGTTTATACTGACGCACTTTTTTTCAACGTGGATGCATACACCGATGAGCACCTTGCTGGCCCTGGACACCGCGACTGAAGCTTGCTCCGTTGCCCTGCTGCATGATGGCAAGGTCACGAGCCACTACGAGGTGATCCCGCGCCTGCACGCGCAGAAGCTGTTGCCGATGATCAAGCAACTGTTGCTGGACGCGGGCACCACCTTATCGGCGGTGGACGCCATCGCGTTCGGCCGTGGCCCGGGTGCGTTTACCGGTGTGCGCATCGCTATTGGCGTGGTCCAGGGATTGGCATTTGCTCTCGAGCGTCCGGTGTTGCCGGTGTCCAACCTGGCGGTGCTGGCGCAGCGGGCGTTTCGCGAACACGGCGCCAGCCAGGTTGCGGCGGCCATTGATGCGCGCATGGACGAAGTGTATTGGGGTTGCTACCGCGAAACCGCTGGCGAGATGCGCCTGGTGGGTGCTGAAGCCGTGTTGCCGCCTGAAACGGCGGCCTTGCCGGCTGATGCCAGCGGCGACTGGTTCGGTGCCGGCACCGGCTGGGGCTACGGCGAGCGCATTGGCGTGACGCTTGCGGGCCAGGATGCCGCAATGTTGCCCCATGCCGAAGACCTGCTGGCCTTGGCACGCTTTGCCTGGGAGCGGGGCGAGGCAATTGCGGCCGACCAGGCAGCGCCTGTGTACCTGCGGGATAAAGTGGCGCAAACCAAGGCTGAACGCGGAATTATTTGACGTCAAAAAGGCGGGCAATTTCAGGCAAAAATCGCCAATCGTCAGAATTTGCCCGCGCTTTTAAACCTTTTACCAATTATGTGTTCTAGTTATCACCAGAGCATTTGCGCGCCATGGAAAGCGCCACTAAAATGCCATCACCGATACCGAGTTCGCATGTATGCGCATAGACGGCTTTTCATCACAGTCCTACCCCCTCAAGCGTAAGCCTCGCAAGGCGAACGTGACGGTAGACGACTCCGTCGAAGACTCGCCCGACTTTGTTGAAATCCAGTCTGACTCAACTGCTGTTTCTGCTCGTTCCCATGGCTCCAACGGCGAACGCATCAGCGGCGTACCCGCCCGCCAGCAAGACATGGTCTTCCCGCGCTCCATGAGCAAAAACGTCGCCAATGCCCTGGCCAGCTACCTGACCACCGCCGGCTTTGTCGAATGGGATATGGAAGTGCTGGGCCTCGATATCCACATCTGATGCTGTTGCCTTACTACCTCGGTTGTCCGTCCTGGAGTGAAAACGCCTGGCGCGAATACCTGTATCCCGCCGACGCCCGTTCCAGCGATTACCTCGCCCTGTATTCCCACGTCTTCAACGCTGTTGAGGGCAACACCACGTTCTATGCCCGCCCCTCCGTCGCTACCGTGCAGCGCTGGGCTGAAATCATGCCCGAACATTTTCGCTTCACCGCCAAGTTTCCGGGTGATATCAGCCACAGTGGCAACCTGATTGAGCAGTTGCCTGCGGCGGAAAGTTTTCTTGGGTTGATGAGCCCGTTGGGCGAGCGCATTTCGCCATTGTGGCTGCAACTGCCGGCCAGTTTTACCCCGCAGCGCCTGGGTGAGTTAGCCGGGTTTATCGATGGGTTGGAGCGACCGTTGGCGGTGGAAGTGCGTCACTCGGAGTTCTTTGCCAAGGGCGACGCCGAGCGCAGTCTCAACCGCTTGCTGCGCGACCGGGGTGTCGAGCGCATCTGCCTGGACCCGCGTGCGTTGTTCAGTTGCACGTCCACCTCGGCAGCCGTGCTGCACGCCCAATCGAAAAAGCCCAAGGTGCCACCTCGCCCGGCGGCGCTGACGCAGTTTCCGCAAGTGCGCTTTATTGGCCATCCGGAGCTGGAAGCCAATGACCCGTTCCTGGTGCCCTGGGTTGAAAAGGTCGCCGGCTGGATCGAAGAGGGTCGCACGCCCTATGTCTTTCTCCACACCTCTGACAATCGCCTGGCCGCCCAACTGGCCCTGCGCTTTCATGAAAAGCTGATGGTGCGTTTGCCCGGCTTGCCGGCCTTGCCGCAGATTCATCGAGAACCCGAAGCGGAGCAACTGGGGTTACTCTAAGGCTCCTTTTCCCGACAGGAGTCAGTCATGGATGCCCAAACCCTCCGCGCCGAAACCTTCAAGGCCCTGCATGAGCGTGACCGTGCCTTCGTGATGCCCAATCCGTGGGATGCCGGTTCCGCAAAAATGCTCGCCAGCCTGGGTTTCGAAGCCCTGGCCACCACCAGCGCCGGCTTCGCCTTCAGCCTCGGCCGCCCGGATGCCGAAGGTGCGTTGTCCCTGGAAGACACCTTGGGCAATGCCGGGGCGATCGTCCAGGCCACCTCGCTGCCCGTTGCCGCCGACCTGGAAAACGGCTTCAGCGACACGCCCCAAGGTTGCGCCGAGACCATCCTGCGCGCCGCAGCTACCGGCATTGTCGGTGGCTCCATCGAAGACGCCACCGGGATTGCCGTCGACCCGATCTATCCTTTTGATTTGTCCGTCGAACGTGTCGAAGCGGCGGTCGCTGCCGCCCGCAGCCTGCCGTTCCCCTTCACGCTGACCGCCCGTGCAGAAAACCTCCTGCATGGCCGGCTGGATTTGCCCGACACCATCCGCCGCCTCCAGGCCTACGCCGAAGCCGGTGCCGACGTGCTGTATGCACCGGCCCTGCGCAGTGCCGAGGAAGTGTTGGCCGTGGTGAAGGCGGTCGCGCCAAAGCCCGTGAATATCTTGATGTCAGGCGCCCTGAAACTCAGCGTGGCGCAGTTGAGCGAGCTGGGCGTCAAGCGCATCAGCGTGGGTTCGGCCATGGCCCTGGCGGCTTATGGAGAGTTCTTCAGGGCGGCCCGGGAGGTTCATGAACTGGGCACGTTTACCTTTACCGAACGCTCGATGCCGTTCAGCCAGGCCAATCAACTGTTCAAGGGTTGAGGGAGCGTGCGCTTCTTCAAAGTGCTGGGTGTGTTGCTCGTGTTGGCGGGCGGTCTGCTGGTCGGCGTGTGGCGGGGCTGGGTGCCGCTGCCCGATGACTGGAACCCGTGGGCACCGTTGGACGTGCGCGCAAGCCCGAACCTGTTGACCCGATTCAAGCTTGGGCGTTTGCAGGATGACCCTGCGCTGTGTGACCAGGTGCTGAAAACCTCCGGGCTGCGGGTCACCCATCAGGCAGACAGCCCTGCCGATGCCGCCTGCCCGCTGCGCAATACCTTGCGCGTCCAGGGGGCGGAGGTCGGTCTGAGCAGCAGCTTTCTCGCCAGTTGCCCGCTGGCCGTGGCGTTCGCCCTGTTCGAGCGCCACAGCTTGCAACCGGCGGCGGAGGCGGTGTTTGGCCAGGCGGTGACACGGGTCGATCACCTCGGCAGCTTTGCCTGTCGCAATATCTACAACCGGGCCGATGGGCGCCTCAGCCAGCACGCGTCGGCGAATGCTTTGGATATCGCCGGCTTTCGCCTGGCGGACGGGCGCACCATCAATGTGCTCAAGGATTGGCCGGGCGGCGGCGAGGGCGCGAGGTTTCTGCGGCAAGTGCGCGATGGCGCCTGCAAGGATTTCAACGTGGTGTTGAGCCCGGATTACAACGCCGCCCACCGAAACCACTTTCATCTCGACATGGGGCGTTGGTGGGTGTGTCGCTGAGAATCAGGCCGCGAGGCGCAGGTTGTGGATAATCAGTGGGCGAGCCCAGCGGCTGTCGAAGTCCAGGGCTTTTTGTTGCTCAACCAGCTCTTCTGTCGGGAATGGCGGCGGTGGCGGTGGCAGCAGGTCCAGTTCGAATTCGGCAATCGGCAAATGCAGTGGGCGTGGCTGAGGCGCCGGGCCAGGCAGGGGCAGCGGGTGGCCGGCGGTCAGGACGATAGGGCGCACCCAACCGCTTTCGAAGTTCTGCTGTTTTTGCTGGGCGACCACTTCTTCCGCTGGGTACGGTGGCGGGGACGGTGGCAGCAATTCCAGTTCGAATTCGGCGATGGGCAGGAACAGCGGCTCGGGCGGGGCGATCTCGGTCTCTTTCACGTCACACGCGCGTTGGGTGACGATCTGCGACAGCAGGTCACTGCCTTCGCTCGGTTCAACCGACGGATCTACCGGCGTTGCCACGGACTTGGCGAGCGCGCCCGGCGTGTCGCCGAGCTGTTCGGCCAACGCCTGGGCGAAGAAGTCCTGCCACACATGACTGACCCCGGCCAGCGCTTGGGTATTGCGCAGGCCGAAGTGGTTGTGGGTCGGCAGTACACCGGTAAATAGCGAAGGAATGTCTGACATTTCTCTCGATCGTCGCTCAGCTCTGGCAAAATGCCTGATCCTTTTTTTTATCGGCCGCTTTTCGCCGATCCTTAATATTTTTGAGCGTAGTCACCGATGAGCGAACAACCAGCGGCCAGCCGCATTCGGGTCGAGGCCTTGGCCGAAGGTTTTCAGGCCCGTGCCCAGCAGTGGGCCGAGCAGCTTGGGTTGCCTTTGCAGCTGGATGAGGCGGACTTTGCCTTGCAGGTGAGCGAGCAGGGCCTGCAGTTGCAACAACTGGGGCCTGATGCGCCTGGGCCGGTGCGGGTGGATTTTGTGGAAGGTGGTGCGGCGCACCGGCGTTTGTACGGTGGTGGCAGCGGGCAGATGATTGCCAAGGCGGTGGGCGTGGCGCAGGGTGTGCGGCCGCGGGTGCTGGACGCTACGGCGGGGTTGGGCAAGGATGCTTTCGTACTGGCTAGCCTGGGGTGCGAGATGAGCCTGATCGAGCGGCAGCCGTTGATTGGGGCGTTGCTGGAGGATGGTCTGGCGCGCGGGGCTGAGGATTTTGAGGTGGCGCCGATTGTGGCGCGCATGAGGTTGCTCAAGGGCAATTCGATTGAGGTGATGCGCAGTTGGGAGGGGGAGCCGCCTCAGGTGATTTACCTGGATCCGATGTTTCCTCATCGGGAGAAGACCGCGCTGGTGAAGAAGGAGATGCGGTTGTTTCGGCCCTTGGTGGGGGATGATCCGGACGCGCCGGCGTTGCTCGCTGCTGCGTTGGCCTTGGCCAGCCATCGGGTGGTGGTTAAGCGGCCGCGTAAGGCGCCGTGTATTGATGGTCCGAAGCCGAGTCATGCGTTGGATGGGAAGTCCAGCCGGTATGACATTTATCCGAAGAAGGCGCTGAAGTCCTGAGGCGGGTATGGGTGTGTATATCCGTTACCTGGATAACGGATATGCCCCCGATCAAACCAGATGCAGATGGTTATCCCAAAGCCCCGCCGGCAACTCCAGCGGTTTAGCCACCAACGGCACCTGCCGACAATCATAAAACCGGCAACGCCCCTGCCCGGAAGTCACTACAAACCCGTCAGCCACCGCACCCACCCCGGCACAATCCGGCAACGGCCCGTCCAGCAGCAACTGCGCGCTGTCCATGTTCCAGATAAAGAACCGATTGCCCCGAGGCGCCGTCAGCGCCACCAGCCGCAACTCACTGTGCACCGCAACGCTGGCCGTGTAATGCCCCATGGCCTGCAACTGCTCATCCGCCACCGGAAACGCCACAAACGGCTGCCCCGGACGCTTGATCGCCAGCAACTCCGACCGCTCATGAGACGCCCCCATGAACTGCTGCCCCGCGAGGATCGTACCGTCGCTGGCAATCCCCATATGCCGCACACTGTTCATCTGCTGGCTCAGGGTTTCCTTGCTCAACAGCGTACCGTCGCGTTGCATCAGGACCAGGCTCGGCTCCATGGCATTCAGGTTCATCTCCACCCGGCTCTCCGCCTCGGTACGAATCCCGCCGTTAGCCACCACCAGCGTCTCACCGTCAGGCATCCACGACACCTGATGCGGCCCGATCCCATGGGTAGAAATCTCCCCGGTGTGCACCAACCGCTCACCCTCGAACCGATACACCCCAAGCAAGCCACGGCCCGGATCGGACGTGTCGTTTTCCGTGGCATACAACCACTCGCCATCCTTGTGCACCACCGCATGTCCATAAAAGTGGCGATTGGCGTTGGACGTAATGGTCTGCAGCAGCGCCCCGTCACGCAAGTCGATCAGATAGCTCTCGGTGCCCGGCCGGCGGGCGACAAACAGCGCAATCGGCAGCGTCGGGTGGTTGATGATGTCGTGGCAGCGCTGGCCAACCTGGGTCGCAAACACTTGCTTGCCGTCCAGGTGGAAGCCGACGGCGTAGTGCTTGCCATCACTGTCATCGCGCGCCGAGAGCAGCAGCGGGCTTTTGCCCTTCTGCTTGAACAGCGTCCAGCCACCCAGGGTAATTGCGCTGAGCAGCACGCTGCCGAGGGCCAAAGCCTGTCGCCTGAGCATCATCAGTCACCGTCGTTGGCGTTAAAGCCCAGTTGGATACCCAGCGCCTTGGCCAGTTCGCCTTCGTGCAGGCGGTGGACCACGTTGAGGCTGTCGTAGATGTCGTTGAGTTGCTGGCGCCCGGCATCGTCGCCCAGCAGTTCGTTCAGCGAGCGCTGGTTGCTGGCGAACAGTTTCAGGGACGCGGCATACGCGGCGTCAATCTTGTCAGCCAACGGCTTTTGATCGGCAGGCAACAGGCCGCGCAGGCCTTTGTTGTCGACGCCGACCCATACGGTCTGGGCGGCAGCCAGGCTGGCCTCCAGGCTTTGCAGGGACGACTGGCTGCGCCACGCATCTGCCTGGAACGGCTGCGGGATGCCCTTGGTCTGGCGGCCCATCGGGGTGCCGAGTTTTTTCTTCAGGGTGTCCAGCGCGGTGACTTGTACCCGCAGCAGATCAGCGATGGCTTCGTGGGAATCGGCGTAGCGCTGGTTAGGAAAGTTGGTCATCTGCGCCAGCATGCCGTCGGTGCTGTTCCAGCTCGACAGGATTTCTTCGGCGAGCAGTTTCTGGCGTTCGCCGATGGCTACCAGCAACGGGCAGTAGCGGGCTTTTTGCGTCTCGTCCGCCAAGTCGGTCTTGGCGTCGTAGAGGATGTATTCGTAGGCCGACAGGCCCTGCACCACAACGCTGGATTTGGCCAGTGCGGCGGCATCGATCTGCGGCTGGGCAGTCACCAGTTGCTCGACCTGACGGCCCACCAGGTTTTTCTTGTCCGGCCAGAACTGCACCTGCCACGAGCGGTTGCCCTCGGCCAGCGGGCCGATCAGCAGCGGTTGCAGCTCGGCCCAGGCTTTTTGTGCGTGCAGGAAGTCAGCACGGGCGGTCTCCAGGCTTTCCTTGCCCTGGCAGTAGGCCAGGGCACTGACGGCCAGTTGGCGGTCGGCTTCAACCCAGCGGCTGTAGGTCGGCAGGATCACTTGCTTGGCGATGGCTGCCGAGGTCACCGCTTGCGGATCCTGCGGCGAGCATGCACCGAGGGCGAGGGCGGCCAGGCTGGTGAACAACAACTTGGGACGGAACATGTCGAGCTCCCTTCTGTAATTAGGACAAAGCTTATAAAGAATTCAGGAATGCCAGCAACGCTGCGCGCTGTTCGGCATTAAAAGACAGCACATGCTGCTGCGCCGCCTGGGCTTCACCGCCGTGCCACAGCACGGCCTCCATCAGGTTGCGGGCGCGGCCGTCATGCAAAAACTGGGTGTGGCCACTGACGGCTTGCGTCAGGCCAATGCCCCACAACGGCGGGGTGCGCCAGTCGCGGCCACTGGCCTTGAATTCGGTACGGTTGTCGGCCAGGCCGTCGCCCATGTCGTGCAGCAGCAAGTCGCTGTAGGGGCGAATCACCTGGTTGGCCAATTCAGGTTCGGCAGCCGTTGGCGCCGTGGTGAATTGCGGGGTGTGACAGCCCTGGCAGCCAGCCTGGTAGAACAGGTTTTTCCCGGCCAGCACCTGCGGCGCGTTGACGTCGCGTCGGGCGGGGACGGCCAGGTTGCGGGTGTAGAACAGCACCAGGCGCAGGATGTTGTCGCTGACCTCAGGCTCGCCGTCCGGCCCATTGCCGTTGGGCGCCTGTTTGCAGGCGACTTGTGCATCGGTGCAGTCATCGAACGGTCTCAGGGACGTGGTGAGGCCCATATCACCAGAGAACGCGTGAACATTTTGTTGATTGAGGTTCGGTTGCCCGGCTTTCCAGCCAAATCGACCGAGCACGGTCTTGTGTTGCGCGTCGTCCCAGACCCAATTCGCGCGTCCGACAATGGCTTCCTTGTCGGCGGTTTTCGGGTCGGTGTTACGCAGGATGTCGGCGTCGGGGATGGCTTCCAGCAGCCCCAGGCCGATCATCGGCGGTGCGACCCGGGCCGAGAAGCGCGTGTCGGGGTGCATTGGGCCGTAGCCCAGCTGGGTGATTTGCAGCGCCGGCTTGCGCAACTCGACGACGGTACCGTCCTTGAAGCTGACGTTGACCGGTGTGTAGTCGACCCGCACCTTGCCTTCCGGGGCGACGCCGGGCACGGCCATGTCCTGCAATTGCCCGCCGTAGACCGGCTCGGGGACGACACCCAGTTGCTCGATGACCTTCGCATAGGGCGGCGCATCGGGGATCGACAGGCGCACCAGCATCGACACCGCGTTGGCTGCATCGGGCAGCGGCGGATGACCACGGCCATCCTTGATATGGCAGTTCTGGCAGGCGTTGGTGTTGAACAGCGGCCCCAGCCCATCGCGGGCAGTGGTGGTCGACGGGGCAATCACCCAGGGGCTGCGGAAGAAACTGTTGCCCACGCTGAAGTCCAGGCGCCGGGTCGGGGACAGGTTGGCCGAGGGCAGCGAGAAGGCGTTCTGGTCGGTTTTTCTCACCGTTGTCGCGCCACCCGCGCGCGCTTCGCCCGGCTCCGCTTTGGTGAATCGCGGGGCGTCATCGCAGGCACTCAGGCTCAAGGCCATCAACAGTGCAGACAGGCGAAGGGGCGAACGAGACATCAGGTTTCCTGAACGGAGGCTGAAAACAAGGCCGCAAAGTCTAACAGGGCAGGGCGGATTGAATAAGAGCAATTATCGTTTGGTGATATCCGATTCATTCCCGCTAGAATGACCGCACATTTTTCTCTGGAGGTGGCCAATGCAGGCTCTCGACGCTTTGCTCAACCGTGTTTCCGTGCCGCGACTGCTGGACCCGGCACCGACCCAGGAGCAGCGCGACCTGCTGTTCGCCGCCGCCATGCGCGCCCCCGACCACGGCCAGCTGCGGCCATGGCGCTTCCTGACAGTGGAAGGTGCGGCACGTGAGCGCATGGGCACGCTGCTGGCCGAAGCCGCTCGCCTGCAAGACGCCGACGCGCCTCAGGCCGCGATCGACAAGGCGCAGAACGGTCCGCTGCGTGCGCCGTTGGTGGTGGTAGTGATTGCCCGCCTGCAAGAACATTTCAAAGTGCCAAAATCCGAGCAACGGCTGGCGGCGGCCTGTGCGGCCCACGGGATTCTGCTGGCGGCGTATGCCCAGGGCATTGGCGCGGTGTGGCGCACCGGTGAGTTGTCGTACTCGGCACACGTTGCCAAGGGTCTGGGGTTGACCGGGGATGAGGAAGTGATTGGCTTCCTCTACCTGGGCACGCCACAAAACCCGCCGCGTACCGCGCCGAAAGAAGACCCGGCGCCGTTTGTGGCGGCCTGGACGGGTCAGTAAGGCACCGCAACTCTAATGTGGACGGGCTTGTGTGGGAGCGGGCTTGCTGTGGTGAGCGGGCTTGCCCCGCGTTGGGCTGCGAAGCAGCCCCATCAATCTGTGGTGAACCCGACGGGGGACAAGCCCCCTCACCACAGCAAGCCCGCTCCCACATTTAGACCTCACTGGTTTCAAGCTCGGGTCAAACCCGAAACTGATCCATCAGCTTCATCTGCTGGCTGGCCAACGCATTGAGTTGGCTGCTGATGGCTGCCGACTCGGTGGCCTGGCCGGTCAGGGTTTCGGTCACCGTGCGGATCGCCGAGACGTTGCGGTTGACCTCTTCGGCCACCGCACTCTGCTGCTCGGCAGCGCTGGCGATTTGCAGGTTCATGTCGCTGATCACCGTCACCGCGTCGCTGATCTTGCCCAGGGCCTGCACCGCCTGATGAATCTGCCCGGCATTGTTCTGCGCCTGGCTCTGGCTCGAATGCATGGTCGCCACCACCCCACGGGTGCCGGTCTGGATGCGTTCGATCACCAGGCGAATCTCCTCCACCGAATCCTGGGTACGCTTGGCCAGATTGCGCACCTCGTCGGCCACCACCGCAAAACCTCGCCCGCTTTCCCCGGCCCGTGCTGCTTCAATCGCAGCGTTCAGGGCCAGCAGGTTGGTCTGTTCGGCGATGCTGCGGATCACTTCCAGTACCGAACCGATCTGTTCGCTGTTCACCGCCAGGGCTTCGACTTCGGTCACGGCCTTGCTGACTTCTTCGGCCAGGGTGGTGATGTCGCGCGTGCTGCGCTCAATGATCTGCATGCCTTCACGGGCTGACTGGTCGGCACCGCGGGCAGCGCTGGCGGCGTTGGAGGCGCTGTTGGCCACGTCGTGGGCGGTGGCGCTCATTTCATTCGAGGCCGTGGCCACCTGGTCGATCTCACGGAACTGCACCTGCATGCCTTCACTGGTCTGGCGCGCGATTGCCGAAGACTGGTCGGCGGTGCCACGGGCTTCGGTGATGCTTTGCTTGATCTGCGCGATGGTCGGCTGCAGCTTGTCGAGGAAGCGGTTGAACCAGTTCACCAGTTCCCCCAGTTCATCCTTTTTAGCGTAGGCCAGGCGTTGGGTGAGGTCACCGTCGCCGCTGGCGATTTCCTTGAGCATGGCGGCCACGCTGTTGATCGGCCGGGTCACGCCGGTGGCCGTCAGCCAGATCAGCAACAAGCCCAGCAGGCCGGCGGCTGCGCCCACCAGCAGCGCCTTGACGGTGCCACTGGCCTGGGCCTTGTCGAGCACGGCCTGGAGTTTCAATGAGTCTGCCAGAAGCACTTGTTTAGGCAGCTTGATCACCACCCCCCAGGATTTGGCGTCGGCAATCGGCTTCACCGGGTACACGGCGCGGATGGTGCCATCTTCCTCGCGGATCTTGCGGGTATCGCTGGCCAACAGTTGCACGATCTCTTTGCCTTCGGCGCCGAGGGTGTCCACCAGGTTTTTGCCGACCTTGGCCGGCTCGCCGCTGTAACCGGCAATCAGGCCGTTACCGGACAGTATTTCGAGAATCCCTGCACCATTGAACAGCTCTTTTTGTGCCGCATCGGTGGCCGCTTGAAGGGCGTTGAGGGCGAGGTCGATCCCCACTACGCCGATCACCTTGCCGTCGACCAGCAGGGGTAGGGAAATGGTGGTCATCAACACCGGTTTGCCGGCCACGGTGTCTTCATACGGGTCCAGCAGGCAGGTGTTTTTGGTGTCCCGCGGGCAGGTGTACCAGATGTTGTAAGGCGTACCGCTGAGGTTGAGGGTGGTCTTGGTCAGGTCGTCCTCGACCATCACCGTGTTCAGGCCTTCACCGCCGGCGCGGCTCCAGTAGCTGGAAAAACGGCCTTTTTCGTTGGACACACGGGCGGCGTCGTTGACGAATTCGCTGTCCTTGCCGTCGAGGGCGTTGGGCTCGAACGACAGCCAGATACCGAGCACCTTGCTGTTGCGGTCGAAGGCGGTTTTCAGGCTGTGGTTGAGCTCTTCACGCAACGCTGCGGCGTCCAGCGAGCGCTTGCCGGCCAGGGTGCGCAGGTCCTTGATCTGGTCGGCGAGGGCCGTGACCACCAACAGGCTTTCACCGAAGGTTTTTTGCAGTTGCGAGGCTTGTTCGGCAGCCTTGGCCTGCAGCAGGTTCTGCACGCTGTCGGTGAGCATTCGCGAGCTTGAATTGCTGATCAGTTCGTCGTTCTGATTGGTCTGGTACAGGTTCATGCTGACCACCAACGCGATCACCCCCAGCAGGCAGAGCCCGGACAGCAGCACGATTTTCAAACGTATGGAGAGGGTGTCGAACATAGTTTTACCCGCGAATGGACTTATTAGTATGCAAGCTCAGGCGAGTCCATTCGGCGCTATGCCCGGAACATCGGCTTGAGCCGGCAGTTCATGAGCGTAAGCCGATGAGCGGTAGGCGGGGGTCAGGCAGGGTGCGGGAGGCGTTCCGGCCGAGACCAGATCCACAGGTTGCCCATGCTCATTCCGGCGATGGCCAGGTAGATCGGCCAGCCATGGTCGAGCATCACCAACATCAAGCCGGCGCACAGCAACATGCTCACGGTAGCGCTGACTTTGGCCCGGCGGGCGATGATCTTGCCGTTGCGCCAATTAACCAGGATCGGCCCGAACAGGCGGTGGTTTTCCAACCAGGCGCTTAGTCGCGGGGAGCTTTTGGTGGCGGCCCAGGCGGCCAGCAGGATGAATTCGGTGGTGGGCAAGCCCGGTACCACAATCGCAATCAAACCGATGCCCAGGCTGACGTAGGCCAGCAGGCCGAACAGGACACGGGCGATTTTGGATGAGGATTGGGTTTTGCCGGTCATGGGTGCGGTTTGCATGGATGGATTTACGAAGGATTCAAATTGAAACCGGGTCAAAATGTGGGAGCGGCGGTGCGACGATTCGACTTGCTCGCGAATGCGGTGTGTCAGTCAATACATGTACCGACTGATCCACCGCATTCGCGAGCAAGCCCGCTCCCACATTTGATTGCATTCCAATCAGGGAATCAGGCCAGTTCAGGGGCGCTAGCGTACGCCTGTTCCAGCAACACGGTGAAGCGCACGAACGCATCAACCGCGCCTTTCTCCACTTCGGCTTCTTCTTCAGCGGTGAATTCCAGTGCGTCGAGGGTGCGGGTGAAGCGTTTCCAGCCTTCAGCGCGACCACCTGCCGGCTCGCCCAGGTGACGGGCACCGAAGGTTTCGCTCAGGCCCAGGCCCACGGCGCGCTTGATCAGGAACGCGGCGCCCAGCTTGGAGCCTTCGGACACGAACAGCCAGCCCAGGGCTTCGGCCTTGCTCGGGTTTTTCACCGCGCCGGCGACCGGTGCCGGTACTTCGGTGTCCAGGTCGCCCAGGTCCAGCTTGGCCGCTTCGGCACGGCAGCGTTCGGCCAGGTCGGGGACGATCTTGATCAGCTCCGCATCGTTGTACAGCGCCACCAGCTCCGACTGGAACAGGTACTGCGCGACCACGAAGCGGGCGAAGTTGGCCTGGGTTTCAAACGGTGCATGGGCCTTTACCAGCGCGTCGAGCTTGGTGTGCGGTTCGTTGGTGATCTGGTTCAGGCGTTGAGAGCGCAGGCTTGGGCGTTCAGCAGTAGGAGAAGCGGTCATGAAGATGTCCTTGAGAAGAGGATGCGTCTGGTTGCCAGGCTGTTATGAACTAGACGAACCAGAAGACGCGTCACAGTAAAAAATCCTCACCCCGCGGAAGAAGAAATTCCGGCGGGGCGAGGCTCCATTGATCAGATGTCCCAGATCAGGTTGATCGCAAAGTTGCGGCCCGGTTGGGTCAGGCGGTCCAGGTTGGCCGGGCCGGTCACACCGGCTTCGCCGACGCTGTCGTAGCTGCGAACGTCGTCCCAGTCCCAGTATTTCTTGTCGGTCAGGTTGTACAGGCCACCGTTGATGGTCACGTCGTTGGTGACCTTGTAGAAGCCGGTCAGGTCCACGATGCCGAAGCCCGGGGTCTTGAACGGGCCGTTGGCGCTGTTGCCGTCGGGGGCGAAGAAGGTGGTGCTGTCGACGCGATTCTGTTTCTTGACCAGGGTCCAGCTGACCAGGGCACCGTAGTTCTGCTGGTCGTAACCCAGGCCAAATACGCCCTTGAGCGGGTTGACGCTGTTCAGCGGTTCGCCGTTGTCGTCGTTGCGTCCGTAGGTGTAGGCAATCGAGCCTTTGGTGTACAGGCCCTGCGGCGCGCCAAACGCATCGAGGTTCAAGCGGCCCTTGGCTTCCACGCCCTTGATGGTGGCGTGCTTGATGTTGTTGGCTTCGAACTGCTGGACCGTGCCACCGGCGACCGAGGCATCTTCGTTGATGAAATCACGGTACTTGTTGTAGTACACCGCCACGTCAAACGAGCCCGAGTCGAAGTTGCCGCGAATTCCGGTTTCGACACCCCGGCTGCTTTCCGGCTTGAGGTCCGGGTTGGGTTCGACGGTGTAGCCCTGTTGCAGGTTTTCAAAGCGGCCATACAAAGCCTTGGCCGACGGCGTGCGATAGCCTTCGGCGTATTGGCCGAACCAGGTGTATTGCTCGGTCAGCGCGTAAGTCACGCCGAATTTTGGCGTTACACGGTGCCAGTTCTTTTCCGAATTGCTGTGGTCGTAGATGCGTGTCGGGTCAACGGTGTTGAGGAATTCCTGAGTCAGCTTGGGTTTGAGCTGGATGTAGTCGTAACGCACGCTGGGCAGGAAGGTCCACTTGTCCCAGGCAATCTGGTCCTGGGCAAACAGCGCGTAGGAGTTGATGGCCGGATCCGGGAAGTCGCTGGCCTTTTTCACGCTGTCGGCAGCCGACGGGCTCGGTGCGCCGATGGCCGTACAACCGCTGCCGACAGCCAGGCAGGTCGCGGAGCCTTCACGGGAACCCGTGACTTTCTGCTGTTTGAGGGTGGTGCCGTAGGTCACTACGTGGTCGGTTTCGCCGATGCTGAAAGCCTTGTCCAGCTGCGCGTCGAATACCCACTGTTTCTCTTCGTACAGGGTGTCACGGGTGCGCAACACCTTGCGCGATGGCTGGTAGATCTCTGCGGTGGTCTGGTCGGTCTTGGCGATCTGGTAGTTGAGGCTGGTCTTGATGTGATCGGCAATCGGCGAGTCGAGGGCGAACGTGTTTTCTATGCCGAAACGCTCGCGGGTGATGGTGTCGTTGCCCGTACGGCCGCGGTAGAAGTTAAAGCCCTGGCCACCGACGAACGGGCCACCCACCGCATTTTTCAGGTTGGTGTCGCGATCATCCTTGAACTTCTCGTAGGTCAGGCCCAGGCGATTCTCTTCACCATAATTCCAGCCGAGCTTGGCCAGGATGTTAGTGGTGCGTGCATCCTCCGGGTTGGCGCCGGTGCGGGCCAGGCCAGTGGCGTTATTGCCATCGTAGGACTCCATTTCGTGGCCGTTGCGCTGGCTCAGGTGCAGCAAGCCGTCGAAGTCCTGTACGCGACCGGCGACGGTGCCGGAGGTCAGCCAGCTTTCGTCGGCGGAGCTGTAGCCGGTCTTCAGGCGCGCGCCGAAGTCCTGGCCGGGCTTGATGATGTCGTCGGGGTCGAGGGTGAAATAGCTCACGGCGCCGCCGATGGCGCTGCTGCCGTACAACGCCGAGGCCGGGCCGCGCAGGATTTCCACGCGCTTGACGATTTCCGGGTCGACGTAGTTGCGGCGAGTCTTGGCGTAGGGGCCGTTGAAGAAGTTGTCGGGGACTTCGACGCCGTCCACCTGGGTCAGGATGCGGTCGCCATCGATGCCACGAATGTTGTAGCCGGCGTTCCCGGAGCGGGTACCGGCACCACCTACCGACACACCTGGCTCATAACGCACCAGTTCGCGGATGGTGTTGACGTTCTGGCGGTCCAGTTCTTCGCGGTCATGCACGGTCACGGTGCTGGGCACGCTGTCCACGGCCTGTTCCTGGCGGGTGGCGCTGATGGTCATTTGTTGCAGGGTGATAGCGCTGCCAGCGGCGCGTTTTTCCAGCACGATGTTGTTGTTACTCAGTTTGCGATAGCCGAGGTTGGTCCCCACCAACAGCCGGTCCAAGGCTTTATCTGCTGGCAACGCGCCGCGCACGCCAGGGGACGACACACCCTGGCCCAGCTCGGCGGGCAGGCCGACTTGCCAGCCGGTCACCGCGGTGAAGGCGTTCAGCGCCGAGACCAGGGATTGTTGCTCGATGCTGAAGCTGTAATTGCCCTGGCTGCGGGTGGCAGGCTCGGCAGCGGTGGCGGCGACGACGGGCGCCCCGGCCAACAGGATGGCAGCCGTCAGCAGGGACAAGCCGTGACGGCGAACGGGCGAAGAGGGCCGGCGGTTGAAACGAGAGGACATCGAGAGCGCTCCGGAAGGTACGAATCTTATAGTTGCGACACTGAATCAAATAGGAATCAGTTGCATTGGCTATAACGAGACGAACCGCCGATGGCTATCGAGTAAAAATAATTCTCATTTAGTTCAGGATCACCAGCGCCGGGTATTCCGAGAGTTTGGCTGAAGTGATGTGCGCCAGTGAGCGCACGACGTCGAGAGGCTGGTCGAGACGGTAATTGCCGGTGACCGCCACGCTGGCGAGCTTGTCGTTGTTGTTGACGATCCAGCCCGGGTAGTAGCGCCGCAATTCGGCCAGCACTTCGCTCATCGGGCAGTTTTCGAAGATCAACCGACCGTCGACCCAGGCCAGGTCCTTGGTGGTGTCCAGCTTGGCGGGTTGGCTGAAGCCCTTGGGCCCGATGCGGATACTTTCACCGGCGCTCAGGCGTACCCGGGCATCGTCAAAGGTGTTGCTCAGGTCGACGTCGCCGCGCTGTACCTGAACCTGGGCTTCACCGTTCAAGTAGCGCACCGCGAAAGACGTATCGCGCACACTGGCGCGCACCGGGCCGGCGTCGATCTCCAGCGGCAGGCCACGGCTGGGCAGTACTTCGAAAAACGCCTCGCCCTGGTACAGGCGGGCGATGCGATGGTGATCCTTGATGCTGCTGGAGAAGGCGGAATTGGTGTTAAGCAGTACTTTCGAGCCATCGTCCAATTGCAGGCGCTGGCGTTCGCCCACCACGGTCAGGTGGTCGGCCTGCAGGCGCATCGGCAGGTTGCTGAAGCTGAACAGGCCCAGCAGCAACACGGCGGCGGTGGCCAGGGGTTTCCAGTGAGGTTTGATACGGCGCCAGGCGCTGGGTTTGCGTGGCGCATTCAGGGCGACGGCAGCGCTGTGCACCGGCGCGCCGGCCCAGGCGGCCTGGGCCTTGATGAAGGATTCGGCGTTTAAAGGGTCGCGGGCGAGCCAGGCTTCAAACGCGTCTTGCTGCCCGGGTTCCGGGCACTGCAAGGCGATCAGCCAGTCGAGGGCTTGGTCCATAGCCGTGTCTTGCAACACCTCATGAGCCAGCTCATGGGGGTGCAGTTTATTCGGATCCGTCACGGTGTTCCTCGGGTCTTCGCCACGTTTTAATCAATAGTCCTACAGACTGTTCCGACAAAGCTTAAGGGCGATCCAGTCTTTCGGCCACACCTATGCAGATGGCCATGATCAATTTCAGTTCCTTTTGCACGGTGCTCAGGGACACGTCGAGTTTGTCGGCGATCTCTTGATAGCTGCAACCGTGCAGGCGGCTGAGGATAAAGATCTGCTGCTGGCGGGCGCTCAACTGGCCGAGGCTGACACTCAGGTGCTCGAGCAATTGCTCGGCCTGTGTCGCGTCTTCGGGCGTGCTGACGGGGGAGGCGACGCTTTGCAGGACGTCCAGTGGGACATCTTCCTGCAGGGTGCGCGCCTGAATCCTGCGGGCGCGCAGGTGATCCAGCGCCAGGTTGCGCGCCGTCTGGTAGACAAAGGGTTCGAGGTGATCGATCGGCCGTTCGCTCAAGGCCCGGGTAACGCGCAGGTAGGTTTCCTGCAGCAGGTCCTCGGCGGTGCTGTGGTTATTCACCATCCGCTGCAAGGTGCGCAGCAGAATCACCCGCTGGGTGAGGAAGACTTGATTGAAGCGAGATTGGCTCACAGTGATACCAGACCGGTTTGCAGCAAATGATAATGCTTATCATCAACGCAAATGGCAAGTGGCACTTGGCAATACTGTAGGAGCGAGCTTGCTCGCGAAGGGCGTCAACGATAGCGCTGGCGTCCTGAATAAACGCGGTGTCTTTGCGTTTTTCGCGAGCAAGCTCGCTCCTACAGGCCGAGCATTACTCGGCGTTGCACAGCGCCAGGCAGTTATCCAGCATGCGGTTCGAGAAACCCCACTCGTTGTCATACCAGGCCAGCACTTTCAGCAGTTTGCCGCTGACCTTGGTGTGATTGGCGTCGAAAATCGACGACAGCGGGTTATGGTTGAAGTCACTGGAAACCAGCGGCAGGGTGTTGTAGCCGAGGATTTTCGAGTGCTGGCTGGCTTCTTTAAGCAGTGCGTTGACCTGCTCGGCGCTGGCTTCTTTTTTCAGCTGCACGGTGAGGTCTACCAGCGACACGTTGATCACCGGTACACGCACGGCCATGCCGGTCAGCTTGCCTGCCAGTTCCGGCAGCACCAGGCCCACGGCCTCGGCGGCGCCGGTCTTGCTCGGGATCATGTTCTGGGTGGCCGAACGCGCGCGGTACGGGTCGGTGTGGTAGACGTCGGTCAGGTTCTGGTCGTTGGTGTAGGCGTGGATGGTGGTCATCAAACCGCTTTCGATGCCCAGCTCGCGGTGCAGCACCTGGGCCACCGGTGCCAGGCAGTTAGTGGTGCAGGAAGCGTTGGAGATGATCTGGTGGGATTGACGCAAAATGTCATGGTTCACGCCATACACCACGGTGGCATCGGCGCCCTTGGCCGGGGCCGAGATGATTACCTTGCGCGCGCCGGCGGTAATATGGGCGGCAGCCTTGTCACGGTCGGTGAACAGGCCGGTGCATTCGAACACCACGTCCACCTTGTGGGCAGCCCACGGCAGGTCGGCCGGGTTGCGAATGGCACTCACGGCAATCCGGTCACCATTGACGGTCAGGCTTTCCTGATCGTGGGCGACCTCTGCATCGAAAGTACCGTGTACGGTGTCGTATTTAAGCAGGTGGGCATTGATCGAGCTGTCGCCGAGATCGTTGATGGCGACGATCTGCAAATCCTGGCGGTAGCCTTGGGTATAAAGTGCGCGCAGGACATTTCGGCCAATACGGCCAAAACCATTGATAGCGATACGTAGAGTCATTGGAAGGTGCCTGTCGTCGATTTGTTGTAAGAATTACAAGATTATTCGCATAAAAATAGAAAACAAGCCTTTTTAGTGGCAATATTTTGTTCAATCTACAACGAGTGACCTGAATCAACTGGTCCGATTGGTCGAGCAACACCCTGCCAACCTCTTCGCGGCGGGCGTTTGACCAGCATAGACACTCAGGTCGCCACATCCGTTAGCCTGGAGTTCTATACATGCATCCCCGCGTACTTGAGGTCACCGAACGGCTTATCGCCCGCAGCCGTGCAACCCGTGAGGCATACCTTGCGCTCATTCGCGGCGCTGCCAGCGACGGCCCGATGCGCGGCAAGCTGCAATGCGCCAACTTTGCCCATGGCGTGGCCGGGTGCGGCACCGAAGACAAAAACAGCCTGCGCATGATGAACGCCGCTAATGTGGCAATTGTTTCGTCATATAACGACATGCTTTCGGCCCACCAGCCGTACGAACATTTCCCCGAGCAAATCAAAACAGCCCTGCGTGAAGTCGGCTCCGTGGGCCAGTTCGCCGGCGGCACTCCCGCCATGTGCGACGGCGTGACCCAGGGCGAGCCGGGCATGGAGCTCAGCCTGCTGAGCCGCGAAGTGATCGCGATGTCCACGGCGGTAGCGCTGTCCCACAACATGTTTGACGCCGCGCTGATGCTCGGCATCTGCGACAAGATCGTCCCTGGCCTGATGATGGGCGCCCTGCGCTATGGCCACCTGCCGATGATCTTCGTGCCGGGCGGGCCGATGCCGTCGGGTATCTCCAACAAACAGAAAGCCGACGTGCGCCAGCGCTATGCCGAAGGCAAGGCCACCCGCGAAGAGCTGCTGGAATCGGAGATGAAGTCCTACCACAGCCCGGGCACCTGCACCTTTTACGGCACCGCCAACACCAACCAGTTGCTGATGGAAGTGATGGGCCTGCACCTGCCGGGCGCCTCGTTCGTCAACCCGTACACGCCGCTGCGTGACGCCCTGACCCGCGAAGCCGCGCATCAGGTCACGCGCCTGACCAAGGCCAACGGTAACTTCACGCCGATCGGCGAGATCGTCGACGAGAAATCCATCGTCAACTCCATCGTCGCCCTCAACGCCACCGGCGGTTCCACCAACCACACCCTACACATGCCGGCCATTGCCATGTCGGCCGGTATCATCCTCACCTGGCAGGACATGGCTGACCTCTCCGAAGTCGTGCCGACCCTGTCCCACGTCTATCCAAACGGCAAGGCCGACATCAACCACTTCCAGGCGGCGGGCGGTATGTCGTTCCTGATCCGCGAACTGCTGGAAGCCGGCTTGCTCCACAACGATGTCAATACGGTGGCCGGTCATGGCCTGAGCCGCTACACCCAGGAACCGTTCCTGGTGGACGGCGAACTGGTGTGGCGCGAAGGACCGATCGAAAGCCTCGACGAAACCATCCTGCGCCCTGTGGCCCGTGCGTTTTCCCTGGAAGGCGGCTTGCGCGTAATGGAAGGCAACCTCGGTCGTGGGGTGATGAAAGTCTCCGCCGTGGCCCTTGAGCATCAAATCGTCGAAGCCCCGGCCGTGGTGTTCCAGGACCAACAAGACCTGGCCGATGCCTTCAAGGCTGGCCAGCTGGAAAAAGACTTCGTCGCGGTAATGCGCTTCCAGGGCCCGCGCTCCAACGGCATGCCGGAATTGCACAAGATGACGCCGTTCCTCGGCGTACTGCAGGACCGTGGTTTCAAGGTGGCGTTGGTAACAGACGGGCGCATGTCCGGCGCGTCGGGTAAGATTCCCGCCGCGATTCATGTCAACCCCGAAGCCCAGAGCGGCGGGCCACTGGCACGTGTGCGCGATGGCGATATTATTCGCGTGGATGGCGTCAAAGGCACCTTGGAGCTTAAGGTGGACGCCGAAGAATTTGCAGCGCGCGTGCCTGCCACGGGCCTTCTGGGCAATAACGTGGGGGCCGGTCGCGAGCTGTTTGCGTTTATGCGTTTGGCCGCAAGCTCCGCAGAGCAGGGCGCCAGCGCCTTTACCTCTGCCCTGGAGACACTTAAGTGAAGCTTGCGCTGGTCGGTGATATTGGGGGTACCAACGCCCGTTTTGCATTGTGGCGTGATCAGGAACTGCATTCGATCCGCGTCCACGCGACGGCGGATCATGCCAGCCCCGAAGAGGCGATTCAGGTCTATCTGAAGGAAGAAGGCCTGGCCGTCGGCTCGATCGGTGCGGTGTGCCTGTCGGTCGCCGGGCCGGTGAGCGGAGATGAATTTAAATTCACCAACAATCACTGGCGCCTGAGCAAGGCTGCGTTCTGCAAGACCTTGCAGGTGGACGAACTGCTGCTGGTGAATGATTTCTCGGCCATGGCCCTGGGCATGACCCGCCTGAAACCGGACGAATTCCGTGTGGTGTGCGAAGGCGCGCCGGAACCGTTGCGGCCTGCGGTGGTGATTGGCCCGGGCACCGGCCTGGGTGTCGGTACTTTGCTCGACCTCGGCCATGGCCGTTGGGCCGCATTGCCGGGGGAGGGCGGCCATGTCGACCTGCCGGTGAGCAGCCCGCGGGAAGCCCAGCTGTGGCAGCACATCCACAACGAGATCGGCCATGTCAGCGCTGAAACCGCCTTGAGCGGTGGCGGCCTGCCGAGGTTGTACCGGGCGATCTGCGCGGTGGACGGCCATGAAGCCGTGCTGGAAACCCCCGAGGCCATCACTGCCGCTGGCCTAGCTGGCGACCCGATTGCTTTGGAAGTGCTGGACCAGTTCAGTATCTGGCTGGGTCGCGTCGCCGGTAACAACGTGCTGACCACCGGCGGCCGTGGAGGGGTTTATATCGTTGGCGGCGTGATCCCGCGCTTTGCCGATTTCTTTATCAAGAGTGGTTTTGCCAAGAGTTTTTGCGACAAAGGCTGCATGAGCGACTACTTCAAAGGCATTCCGGTGTGGCTGGTGACGGCACCGTATTCAGGGTTGACAGGTGCTGGTGTGGCGCTTGAGCAGGCATTTGCGTAGGCAGTGATGGCCTCTTCGCGAGCAAGCCCGCTCCCACATCAATCCCATTCCAACTGGATGAATGAGGTCGAATGTGGGAGCGGGCTTGCTCGCGAAGGCGGCCTCAAGGGCAACAAATGACTTAAGCTTGGCCATAACAACAAGGAGGGGCCCCGTGAGCGTAATCAGTAAATCCATTCTCCTGGTCGACGACGACCAGGAAATCCGCGAGTTGCTGCAAACCTACCTCAGCCGCGCCGGTTTCCAGGTGCGTGGCGTGCCGGATGGCGCGGGGTTCCGCCAGGCGATGAACGAAGCGCCGTGCGACCTGGTGATCCTTGATGTGATGCTGCCGGACGAAGATGGCTTCAGCCTCTGCCGCTGGATCCGCCAGCACCCGCGCCAGGCGCAGGTGCCGATCATCATGCTCACCGCCAGTTCCGACGAAGCCGACCGCGTGATCGGCCTGGAATTGGGCGCCGACGATTACATCGGCAAGCCCTTCAGTCCCCGCGAGTTGCAGGCGCGAATCAAGGCGCTGTTGCGGCGTTGCCAGTTTGGCCAGGAGCGCAGCGGCGGCGAGGTGCTGGTGTTTGGCGAGTGGCGCCTGGACATGGTCAGCCACCGGCTGTTCCACGTTGACGGTGAGGAAGTGATTCTCTCCGGCGCCGACTTCGCCCTGCTGAAGCTGTTCCTCGATCATCCCCAGCAAATCCTCGACCGCGACACCATTGGCAACGCCACCCGTGGCCGCGACCTGATGCCCCTCGACCGGATTGTCGACATGGCCGTCAGCCGCTTGCGCCAACGCCTGCGCGATACCGAAAAACCACCCCGGCTGATCCGCACCGTACGCGGCAGTGGCTATCAATTGGCAGCCAGCGTGGTTGCCGGCAATGCCCACTGAACGCCTGCGTGAACTACGCCGGCGAATCCCGGTACCGCGTTCGCTGCTGGGGCGGATGTTACTGCTGACCCTGTTGGCGGTGCTGTTTGCCCAGGCATTATCCAGCGTGATCTGGGTGTCGCAACTGCGCGCTACCCAGCTCGAAGGCCTGGTGACCGCTGCCCGCAGCCTGGCGCATTCGATGACCGCCAGCGTCAGTTATTTCCGTTCCTTGCCGGTGGCCTTTCGGCCCCTGGTGCTCGACCAATTGCGCAGCATGGGCGGCACGCGGTTTGTGGTGACCCTCAACGACAAGCCGCTGGACATGGCCGTGTTGCCGCAAACCCCACGTAAGCAAGCGGTACTCGGTGCCGTCGAAGAAGTATTGCGCCAGACCCTGGGCAGCGACGTGCATGTGTCGGTGGAATTCGTCAGTGCCGAAGACCTTCGTATCTTCAACGCCGGTTTGAAACTCGATGAACTGCCGCGCTCCTGGGCGCATTACGCGTTGACACTGGAACCGGTGAATCCGCCGGTGTTGGTGACCCAGATCCAATTGGCCCAGGGCGAATGGCTGTACATCGCCTCCTTGCTGCCCGAACCCTACACCAGCCTCGAAGAGCAAGGCCTGCCGTACCAGCAGGTGTGGTTTATCGTGCTCACCAGCGGCTTCCTGCTGCTGTTCATCGGCCTGTTGGTGCACTGGCAAAGCCGTCCGCTCAAGCGCCTGGCAAGGGCGGCGCGGGACATGTCCCTGGGCGCCGACGTGGAGCCAGTGGCCGAAGGCGGCGGCAGCGAAGTGGTGGAAGTGGGCCGCGCGTTTAATGCGATGCGCGAACGCATCAGCCGTTACCTGACCGAACGCAGCCAACTGTTCAGCGCAATTTCCCACGACTTGCGCACACCTATCACACGCCTGCGGTTGCGGGTGGAATTGCTGGAAGACGAAAACCTGCAAGTCAAATTCGGCCGCGACCTGGATGAACTGGAATTGCTGGTCAAAGGCGCGCTGCAGTGTGTGAAAGACACCGACATCCACGAAAACATCGAACCGGTGGACCTCAACCACGTACTCGACTGCCTGGTGGAACCGTACCTGGCACCCAACGGCAATGGCCGCGTGACCCAAACTGGCCGGGCACTCACGACTTACCCGGGCAAGCCGCTGGCGCTCAAGCGCTGCATCGGCAACCTGATCGACAACGCGTTGAAGTACGGGCAGAACGCCCATTTGCATATTGAAGACGATGGCGCGGAGTTCATCCTCCACGTCGACGACGAAGGCCCAGGCGTGCCGGAGCAGCGCCTGGAACAGGTCTTCGAGCCGCACTTCCGCCTGGCCGGGCAGCAACAGGGTTACGGCCTGGGCCTGGGCATCGCCCGCAACATTGCCCACAGCCATGGCGGTGAAGTGAGTTTGCAGAATTTGCGCGAGGGCGGTTTGCGGGTGACCTTGCAGCTGCCTCGCGGCCTGGATTGAACGCCACCCATACCGCAGCTGATTGAGTACTTGTGGTGAGGGAGCTTGCTCCCGTTGGACTGCGCAGCAGTCCCATCTTTTGGGGCCGCTTCGCGCCCCAACGGGAGCAAGCTCCCTCGCCACATTAGTAGTATCCGGCGTTATAACTGCGGTTAGACGCTCTGGCGCAACCGGGCCAGATCCCGCAATGGCGGCGCACCAAACAGCCGGCTGTATTCGCGGCTGAACTGCGAGGCGCTCTCATAGCCCACCCGATAACCCGCCGCCGAGGCTTCCAGGCCCTCGGCGATCATCAACCGTCGGGCTTCCTGCAAGCGCAACTGCTTCTGATACTGCAACGGGCTCATGGCGGTCATCGCCTTGAAGCGGTGGTGCAAGGTCGAAACGCTGAGGTTTACTTCCTTGGCCAGGTCATCAATACGCAGGGGCTGTTCGTAGTTGCCGTTCAACCAAGTGATCGCCTGGCTCACCCGATGGCTCTGACTGTTGGCGACGGCAATTTCATACAGCCGATATCCCTGTGGGCCACGCAACAAACGGTAGAGGATTTCGCGATTGATCAACGGCGCCAGCATCGCGATGTCTTTCGGCGTGTCCAGCAATCGGGTCAGGCGCAGCACGGCGTCGAGTAGCTGGTTGTCCAGGCGGTCGACATACATCCCTCGGGAGGTCGGGCGCGGGGGCACGCCCATCGGCCCGGCTTCGGCAATCAGTGCGGTGATGTGTGCCGGATCGATATTCACTCGAATCGACAGGTTGGGGTCTTCCGGCGTGGCATCAAGGATGCGCCCGGCCACCGGCATCGCTACCGAAAACACCAGGTAATTGAGCGGGTCGTAGGCGAAGACTTCATCCGCCAGGCGCACTTCCTTGCTGCCCTGGGCCAGGATGCACAGCGCGGGTTCCACCAGCACAGGCGTGAATTCCCGTGGGGTGTTATGGCGGTTGAGGTACAGCGACGTGATCGCCGTGCCGTAGGAACCGTCCTCCCAAGTGTGCCGACGTACGATGCCGGCGAGTTCTGCGCGCTGCTTTTCCATGTCGGCGTCGAGGGGCGTGGAGCGAAGATCGGGCGACGGCATGGGGCATCCTCTGGTGTTTTGACGATGGGCACAGCTTAAAGGCGGCTTTGCAAAAAGCGGTACTTCGATTCTGCACAATCCTTGCCTGATCCTGCGATAAATCGTGAATCAGGCAAGCGGGGGGCTGTCATCCTCCTGAAATACAGCAGTCATGCCGGGAATAAAACCCGCAGGCCGATTGCTATATCCATGCTTCTCGCAGGATTGTGCAATAAGCTGGCAGGAATCGACTAACCGCATCCACACCCACGCCCGTATCTTTGATCCTGTGGCAACACGCCCTCACAGTGCTTGCCGAGCATCACTTCTCAACGGGAGAGTCGAACATGTCCACCCCCATTCCCGCGAGCCATATGGCCTTTATCCGTGCCCGTACCGGGTACAGCACCGAACTGGGTGCACGCTTGAGCAGTTTGATCGAACCGGGCCGCCAGGCTCAGGGTTGCCTGCAATTCTCGTTGCAGCACTCCCTGGCCGACCCGGATGTGTGGTTGGTGTCGGGTTTCTGGAGCAGCGAGCAGGCGATGAGTGCCTACTTCAGCTCGCCGGCGCTGATGGTCTTCACCGAGTTGTTGAATGACATGGTGGTTCGCAGCATGGACTTCCAGACCTTCACCGACGCCTCGGCGGCCAACGCCTATGGCGAGTACCTGCAACTGGCGGGTTAGTGCTTTAGAATGGCCGCCTTTCCCATTGGCCAGGACCTGCAACATGGCACGTAAAGAGTTTGCCCACCACGAAGCCGTTTCCGCCTTGGTGCGTGAAGATGAGGGTGGCTACAGCGCCGCCATCGCCGTCAAGGCACTGGATGGCATGGGTGCACCGCGCTTTCACAAGATCCTCGATGGACAGAAATTCAAGACCGCTGATGACGCTGATGATGCCGCAGCTCTGCAACTGGAGCGCTTGCTCAATGTAGATGAAGACGGTCAGCTCTCTTGGGCAACTTCCGCCAACTAAAAACACCGCTGATCCAAATGTGGGAGCGGGCTTGCGTGGGAGCGGGCTTGCTCGCGAATGCGGTGGATCAGTTGGCATATGCATTGACTGACACGCCCCCTTCGCGAGCAAGCCCGCTCCCACATTTTTATCGCATTCCAATCAGCGTTGCGCGGCGCCTGGGCGGTACATTTTGAACAGCGCTTCCGGCCCCAACTGAAAATAATCCGCCGGGCCGCCTCCACGCAGGATCGGCTCGGCGGCAGCCGTGTCGTACACCCCGTCTTTCAACAGCCACTTGGCAATATGCACCGCGACCACTTCGCCAAGTACCAGCCAGCTTGGCACCAGTTCCTGGTCGGCGCGCTGCAGCTGAATGATCTGCGTCACCTTGCACTCGAACGACACCGGGCTCTCACCGACGCGAGGCACGGCGATCACCTTTGAAGCCACCGGCGTCAGGCCGGACAATTCAAACTCGTTGACCTCGGGCGAGACCGGCGCGCAACTCTGGTTCATCTGCTCGGCCAGCGGGCGGGTGGCCAGGTTCCACACGAATTCGCCAGTCTGTTCGATGTTGTTCAGGCTGTCTTTGCGCCCGACGCTGGAGAATCCAATGATCGGCGGAATGTAGTTGAAGGCGTTGAAGAAACTGTAGGGCGCCAGGTTCAGGCGGCCCTCGCGGTCCTGGGACGAAATCCAGCCAATCGGGCGCGGGCCGACGATCGCATTGAACGGGTCATGGGGCAGGCCGTGGCCGTTGGCGGGTTGGTAGAAATGGATATCGTCGGACATGGCCGGGGTTCCTGCTGGTGGTTCGGGGAAGGGCATCATAGTGCACTCAGCTGGAGTGTTCGCCAATGAAAAAGGGGCTGTGTCATACACTGACACAGCCCCCTTTTTATCTTGGCCGAACCCTTAGTCCGTGGTAATCCGCGAATGCTTGCGGGTGTCCTTCATGGTCACGTACACCACCAGCGACACCGCAATACAGGCCGTCACGTACCAGTAGTAACCGGTTTCCATGCCGATGCTCTTGAACCACAGCGCGATGTATTCGGCGGTACCACCGAAGATCGACACGGTCAGTGCATACGGCAAGCCAACGCCCAGGGCGCGGATTTCAGTCGGGAACAGTTCGGCCTTCACCACCGCGTTGATCGAGGTGTAGCCGCTGACGATGATCAGCGCCGCCATGATCAGGAAGAACGCGCCCCACCAGCTTTGGATGGTGTGCAGGGTAGTGAGGATCGGCACGGTGAACAGCGTGCCGAGGATGCCGAAGGCGATCAGGATCGGCCGGCGGCCGACCTTGTCCGACAGACCGCCCACGATAGGTTGCAGGCACATGAACAGGAACAGCGTGGCCGCCGAAATGGTGGTGGAGTCGGAGATGCTCATGCCGACGGTGTTCACCAGGTATTTCTGCATGTAGGTGGTGTAGGTGTAGAACGCCAGGGTGCCGCCCATGGTCAGGCCGACCACGGTCATCAGTTCCTTGGGGTGACGCATCAAGGTGCGCATCGCGCTTTCCTTGGCTTTTTCTTTCTTGGTGAACGACTCGGTTTCTTCCATGCCACGACGCAGGTACAGCGCCACTACCGCACACAGCGCGCCGATGGCGAACGGGATACGCCATCCCCAGTCGTACAACTGCTCGGTAGTCAGGGTCTGTTGCAGCACGATCAGCACGCCGAGGGCGATGAGCTGGCCGGAGATCAGGGTCACGTACTGGAAGCTGGAGTAGAAGCCCCGACGTTCCTTGGTCGCCATCTCGCTGAGGTAAGTGGCGGAAGTACCGTATTCACCCCCGACCGACAGTCCCTGCAGCAAACGGGCAAAGACCAGCAGGATCGGCGCACCGATACCAATGGCTTCATAACCCGGGCTCAGGGCAATCAGCAACGAGCCGAAGCACATCAGGTACACCGAGGCCATCAAGGCCTTTTTACGCCCGACTTTGTCGGCGTACAGGCCCATCAGCCAGCCACCGATCGGACGCATCAGGAAACCCACGGCGAAGATCGCGGCGGTGTTCAAGAGTTGGGCGGTGGTGTCGCCTTTCGGGAAAAAGGCCTTGGCGAAGTACAGCGAGAATGCAGCGTAGACGTACCAGTCGTACCACTCGACCATGTTGCCGACCGATCCGCTGAAGATCGACTTGATGCGGCTGGAAGTGGTGCGAGCTTTTGCCGGCGCAGCCGCCGACCCCAGAGGCAGGGAGTTGGAGTTATCCATTTAAGGATCCTTCATCTAATTGTTTTTGTGGAGCGCGCCCAAGCGCAGCCTGGTTGGGCTATAGCAGGAGCTGTGCCAATCAGATGAAGGCCCGGTCTAGAAGGGTTGCAGGATTTTTTTGAGCGGAAAGTTGCTGATGATTGAAGGGTGATGAGCGGAAATCCGCCGACGAAGATCGCAACCACGCTCTGCGTGGGAACGATCGGGTTAGAGGAACGTGTCCCGCGCCAAGCCATGGCGCTGCATTTTTTCATTGAAGGTGCGCCGGGGCAGCTGCAGCTCGGCCAGCACCGCCTTGATATCGCCCTTGTGCCGGGTCAACGCGGCTTTCAGGCAATGGGCTTCAAATGCTTCCTGCTGCGCCGCCAATGATTGCCCGGCTTCGATGCCTTCCGGCTCCGGTTCACCCAGCCCCAGCACCTGGCGTTCAGCGACGTTGGCCAGCTCTCGTACGTTGCCCGGCCAGTCATGGCTGAGCAGGCGGCCCAGCGCCGGCCCGCTCAATGGAGTGAAGCTGCGGCCCAGGCGTTCGGCAGCGCTTTGCGCGAAGTGTTCGAACAGCAGCGGAATGTCTTCCCGGCGTTCCCGCAGCGGTGGCAGGCGCAGTTGCGCGACGGTCAGGCGGTAGGCCAAATCCTCACGAAAACGCCCGGCGCGGGCTTCGTCCAGCAGGTCCGGCTTGGTGGCGGCGATGATCCGCAAGTCCACCTTGATGCTTTGATTGGAACCGAGCCGTTCCAGTTTCTGCTCCTGCAACACCCGCAGCAATTTCACCTGCTGGGCCAGGGGCATGCTTTCAATCTCATCGAGAAACAGCGTGCCACCGTCGGCATACTCCAGCTTGCCGATGCGCTTGCCTTGGGCACCGGTAAACGCGCCACTTTCATGGCCGAACAACTCGGCTTCAAACAGCTGCTCGGGAATCGCCGCGCAGTTCAGCGCCACAAATGGTTTCTTCGCCCGGGGGCCGAAATCATGCAGGCAACGGGCGACCAGTTCCTTGCCGCTGCCGGTTTCGCCGCGAATCAACACATTGACCGGCAAGCCCGCCAGGTCCAGCACTTGCCGGCGCAGGTTCTGCAAACCTCGCGACACCCCCAGCAGGCTCGATTCCAGCTGGGCCCGGTGATCGGCCTGTTGATGCAAGCGGCGGTTTTCCAAGACCAGCCCGCGCTTGTCCAGCGCCCGGCGCAGGCTGCTGAGCAGGGCTTCGGGGCTGAAGGGTTTTTCGAGGAAGTCGTAGGCGCCGTCGCGCATGGCTTCGACGGCCATCGGCACATCGCCGTGGCCGGTGAGCAGAATCACCGGCAGGTCGGCGTCGCGCCGCTGCACTTCGGCCAGCAACTCCAGGCCGCTGAGGCCGGGCATGCGCACGTCGCTCAGGATCACCCCGGGAAAGTCCCTGGGCAATTGCGCCAGGCATTCCTCGGCGCGGCTGAACAACTGCACGTCAAAGCCCGACAGGCTCAGCCATTGCTCGACGGCCGTGCGAATGCTGGCTTCGTCATCGACCACAATCACCGCGTTCAACATAGGTCAGGTGTCTCCAGGGCGATGGGCAAGGTCAGGGTAAAGATCGCCCCGTCACCGTGATTACCGGCGTTCAGGCGGCCGCCGAGTTCGTGGACGATAGCGTACGACACTGCGAGCCCCAAACCGAGCCCGTCGCCCACCGGCTTGGTGGTGAAGAACGGGTCGAACACGCTGTTGAGATTTTCTTCGGCAATCCCGCCACCGCTGTCGCTGACGGTCAGGCACCACAGCTGTTGATCGGCGTGCAGGCGGATTTCGAGGCGTTTGCGGGTTTTGTCGGCCATGGCGTCGAGGGCGTTGCGCAGCAGGTTGATCAGCACCTGTTCCAGGCGGATCGCGTCGCCACGTACCCAGGCCGGGCGGGTCAAATCGAGGACGGTACCGATGGCTTCGTCACGCAGGCGCGCGTCGAGCAAATGCAGGGACTGGTCCACCACCGTGGCCAGGTCGAGGCGTTCGCGCAGGCCGCTGGGGCTCTTGCGGGCGAAGGTCTTGAGGTGGCCGGTGAGCGCGGCCATGCGCGTGAGCATATCGTCCAGAGGCGTCAGGGCCTGGTAGGCGTCATCCACCCGGCCGTGATCCAGCAGCAGCCGCAGGGTCGCCAGCTGCATGCGCTGGGCGGTCAGTGGCTGGTTGATTTCGTGGGCCAGGGCCGCTGACATTTGCCCCAGCGCCGCCAGCTTGGCGGACTGCACCAAACCATCCTGGGCGGTGCGCAGGGCAAGTGTGCGTTCTTCCACCAACCGTTCGAGTTCTTCGCGGCTGCGCTGGCGCAGGCGGGCCAGGCGCCAGCGTTGGGTCAGGAACAGCACCAGGAACACCAGCGCCAGCCACGAACCGGCGGCGGCGAGGCCGGCGTTGCGTTGGTCTTCAAAGGCAACCTGTGGTTTGCGCAACAGGTGCAAGGTCCAGCCTTCGGCCTTCAGTGGCAGGGATTCCCAGATGTAGTTGGCCTTGCCGTCGGGGCCGTCGACGCGCATCAGGTGGCTGTTTTCGTCAAAGCGCTGCAGGGCTTCGGCGTCCAGCGGCAGCAGTTGTTTCTTGTCGTATTGGCGGGTGGCCTTGAGTTCGGCGTGGTCGCTGTCCGACAACGGGCGCAGTGCGCGGTAGCGCCAGCCCGGTTGATTGGCGATAAACACAATGCCCCGGGCATCGCTGACCAGCAGCAGGTCGTTGCCCTGAGCCCACTCGCGTTCCAGTTCCGGGAACTCCAGCTTGACCACCATGGCACCGAGGAACTGTTCGTTTTCGCCAACCACCGCATTGGAGAGGAAATACCCCGGAATCCCGGTAGTCACCCCCACCGCATAAAAACGTCCGGTGCCTTGGCTCAGGGTTTGGCTGAAGTAGGGGCGAAACGCGTAGTTATGCCCCACATAACTGCTGGGCAAGTTCCAGTTGCTGGCGGCCACGGCCAGGCCGTTGCGGTCCATCAGTTCCAGTGTGGAAGACTGGGCGGCGCCGTTGATGCGCTCCAGTTTGCGGTTGAGCAAATCCTGGGTGGCAGTGTCCAGCGGGCCCTTCAAGGCGCTGATCATTTCCGAGTCCAGGGCCAGTACGGCGGGCAGGGCGCGGTAGCGTTCGATCAGGGTGTGCAGGGAGTTGGCGTACAGCGCGAGTTGCTGATTGGCACGGGCAGCGTCATCCACCAGGGCCAGGCGTTCGGCGTGGCGGGTGGCCAGTGCGGCAGCCAGCATCGCGCCGGCGATGATCAGCAGGGAGTAGAAGGTCAAACGCAACGGGCGGGGAATCGCGATCATACGAAGATGAACAGTGCAATGAGGGGCGAGCACCATAGCACGCAGCGCATGGCTTGTTGCGAGGGGAGGGCTTGTCCTGTGGCGAGGGGGCTTGTCCCCCGTTGGAGTGCGCAGCGCTCCCGCTTTTTTCGGGGCCGCTGCGCAGCCCAACGGGGGACAAGCCCCCTCGCCACAAGGTCATTTATCCCGCAGGGGAAATGCTTACTGCACTTCTACCGCCAGGCTTTCACTGATCCTTTTCTGCCAGATGGCAGGACCGGTGATGTGTACCGACTCGCCCTTGCTGTCCACTGCAACGGTGACCGGCATGTCTTTCACGTCGAACTCGTAGATCGCTTCCATGCCCAGTTCGGCGAACGCCACGACGCGGGATTTCTTGATGGCCTGCGCCACCAGGTAAGCCGCGCCACCCACTGCCATCAGGTAAACCGCTTTGTGGTCCTTGATCGCTTCGATAGCGGTCGGGCCGCGCTCGGATTTGCCGATCATGCCCAACAGGCCGGTTTGCTCGAGGATCTGGCGGGTGAACTTGTCCATCCGCGTGGCGGTGGTCGGACCGGCAGGCCCAACGACTTCTTCGCGCACCGGATCAACCGGGCCGACGTAGTAGATAAAGCGACCCTTGAGGTCCACCGGCAGGGTTTCGCCCTTGTTCAGCATCTCGACCATGCGCTTGTGCGCCGCGTCGCGACCGGTGAGCATCTTGCCGTTGAGCAGTACGGTTTCGCCCGGCTTCCAGCTCTGCACGTCTTCCGGGGTCAGGGTGTCGAGGTTGACGCGACGGGCCGACGGGCCGGCTTCCCAGACGATTTCCGGGTAGGCGTCCAACGGTGGCGCTTCCAGCGACGCAGGGCCCGAACCGTCGAGCACGAAGTGCGCATGACGGGTGGCGGCGCAGTTGGGGATCATGCACACCGGCAGCGAGGCCGCGTGGGTCGGGTAGTCCATGATTTTCACGTCGAGCACGGTGGTCAGGCCACCCAGGCCCTGGGCGCCGATGCCCAGTTGGTTGACCTTCTCGAACAGCTCCAGGCGCATCTCTTCGATACGGTTGGACGGGCCGCGCTTCTTCAGCTCGTGGATGTCGATGGATTCCATCAACACTTCCTTGGCCATCACCGCGGCTTTCTCGGCGGTGCCGCCGATGCCGATGCCGAGCATGCCCGGTGGGCACCAGCCGGCGCCCATGGTCGGAACGGTCTTCAGTACCCAGTCGACGATCGAGTCGGACGGGTTGAGCATGGCCATTTTCGACTTGTTCTCGGAACCACCGCCCTTGGCGGCCACGTCCACTTCCACGGTGTTACCCGGGACGATGGAGTAGTGGATCACCGCAGGGGTGTTGTCCTTGGTGTTTTTACGCGCACCGGCCGGGTCGGCGAGGATCGAAGCCCGCAGGACGTTTTCCGGCAGGTTGTAGGCCTGGCGCACGCCTTGGTTGATCATGTCGTCCAGGCTCATGGTGGCGCCATCCCAGCGCACGTCCATGCCTACACGTACGAATACGGTGACGATGCCGGTGTCCTGGCAGATCGGGCGGTGGCCGGTGGCACACATGCGCGAGTTGATCAGGATCTGTGCCATGGAGTCACGGGCCGCTGGCGATTCTTCGCGCAGGTAGGCTTCGTGCATCGCCTGGATGAAGTCAACGGGATGGTAATAGGAAATGAATTGCAGGGCGTCGGCAACGCTCTGAATCAGGTCGTCTTGCTTGATCACGGTCATGAGTCGCGCTCCTCTATAAGGGAACATTCAATAAAGGTGTCTTCAGTAGGGTGAGTCGGTCGGCTGAAGGCACCTTTCCAAGGCACGCCGTATGGTGCTGGCGCGACGCTAAAAAGGCGCGGCAGTATAACCCGCCACGGTGGCTGATACACCCGACTATGGTCATGAGTGCCAGGCCCTATTCACTGTAGGAGCGAGCTTGCTCGCGAAAAACGTGAATCTGATGGGTTTCGCCAGCCTCCCCGCGTTATCGTTAGCGACCTTCGCGAGCAAGCTCGCTCCTACAGTTGAAGAGTTTTATGCCTGAACTTCACGTCGGCGAACGCCACTGGTCGGTAGCCGCCGGCAGCAACTTGCTGGATGCCCTGAACCAGGCGGGTGTGGCTGTGCCTTACAGCTGCCGCGCCGGCAGTTGCCATGCCTGCCTGGTGCGTTGCCAGGGTGACCTTCTGGACAATCAACCAGAAGCCCTGAGCCCGGCGCAACGCCAGGACGGCTGGCGCCTGGCCTGTCAGTGCCAGGTCGCGGGTGATTTGCAGGTCGAGGCGTTTGACCCGCTGCGTGACGGGCTGCCCGCGACGGTGCTGAGCGTCGATTGGATGAGCCCGACGGTGCTACGCCTGCGGCTGCAACCCGAGCGCGGCTTGCGCTACCGGGCGGGGCAGCATTTGGTGCTGTGGGCGGGCAGCATTGCGCGGCCTTACTCTCTGGCCAGCCTGCCCCAGGAAGATCCGTTTCTCGAGTTTCACATCGATTGCCGCCTGCCCGGCGAGTTCAGCGACGCCGCCCGCCAGTTCAGGGCCGGTGACAGCCTGCGCCTGGGCGAACTGCGGGGCGGGGCGTTGCAGTACGACCCCGACTGGCAGTCCCGGCCGCTCTGGCTGCTGGCCTCGGGTACCGGACTTGGCCCCTTGTGGGGCGTGCTACGTGAGGCCTTGCGCCAGGATCACCAAGGCGTCATCCGGGTCATTCACCTGGCCCATGACGCTGGCGGTCATTATCTGGCCGAGCCGTTGGCGCAGCTGGCTGCAGCGCATCCGAACGTGACGGTCGAGCTATGGACGGCGGCCGGGTCGACTGACGCTTTGGCGCAACTGCGGCTTGTTTCCCGGCAAACTCTGGCCTTACTCTGCGGGCACCCTGCCAGCGTCGAGGCCTTTTCCAAGCGCCTGTTCCTGGCCGGACTGCCGCGCAATCAACTGTTGGCCGATGTGTTCCTGCCCCGTGGTTGAGCGCTGAATTTTCCAGCCGCGAGATTTGCCATGACCGATGCCATCCTGCAGCAACGCGAACGCGGGTTGCTGATCCTGCAGCTCAACCGCCCGGACAAGAAAAACGCCCTGACCCGCGCCATGTACAGCCAACTGGCCGAGGCACTGGAGCAGGCGGATGCCGATACCAGCGTCAACGCGGTGTTGATCCAGGGCAGCAGCGAGTGTTTCACCGCCGGTAACGATATTGGCGACTTCCTTGAACAACCGCCGGCTGATCTCGACAGCCCGGTGTTTCACTTCATGCGCAGTTTGCTCAATTGCCGCAAGCCGGTGATTGCGGCGGTGGCAGGCGTGGCGGTGGGGATTGGTACGACGCTGCTGCTGCATTGTGACCTGGTGTATATCAGCCGGGACGCGCGGTTGCGCATGCCGTTCGTCAACCTGGGGCTGTGCCCGGAGTTTGGTTCCAGCTTGATCCTGCCGCGCTTGCTGGGGCATGCCAAGGCGGCGGAGTTGTTGCTATTGGGTGAAGGCTTTACCGGTGAGCAGGCTGCCGCTTGGGGCATTGCCACTGAGGCATTGGGCAGCGGCGAATCGGCGTTGGCCAAGGCGCGGGAAGTCGCCGCACGGTTTGAAACCCTGGCGCCGGGTGCGGTGCAGGTCAGCAAGCATCTGATGAAAAGCGTCGATCGCGAACAGTTGCGCAAGGTGATCGAGGAGGAGGGCGCGTTGTTTACCCAGCGGTTGAAGTCGCCGGAAGCGATTGCGGCGTTGTCGGCTTTTATCACTCGGCGATGAATGTGTGTTGACTGGTCGGACGTCTTCGCGAGCAAGCCCGCTCCCACATTTAACCGAGTACATCCTGAAGAAATACGGTCGAAAGTGGGAGCGGGCTTGCTCGCGAAGAGGCCAGTGAAGCCAATACAAAAGCCAACCTGGAATGCAAAAAGCCCCGCCATTCACATGGCGGGGCTTTTGTTTTTCAGCGTGTCACTCAGACCATTGGGTCGCCAACGTGCAGGATCTTCATGCCGTTGGTGCCGCCGATGGTGTGGTAGCTGTCGCCCTTGGTCAGGATGACCCAGTCGCCTTTCTCCACAACACCGCGCTTGAGCAACTCGTCGATCGCGGCCTGGCTGACTTGCTCAGGCGGCAGCGATGCCGGGTCGAACGGTACGGTGTAGACACCACGGAACATGGCCGCGCGGGCCTGGGTTTCGCGGTGCGGGGAGAACGCGTAGATCGGGATCGAGGAGCGGATGCGCGACATGATCAACGGCGTGTAGCCACTTTCGGTCAAGGCGATGATCGCTTTCACGCCCGGGAAGTGGTTGGCGGTGTACATGGCGGCGAGCGCGATGCTCTGGTCGCAGCTTTCGAAGACCTTGCCGATACGGTGGCTGGAGGTCTTGCTGGTCGGGTGCTTTTCAGCGCCGACGCAGATGCGCGCCATGGCCTGCACGGCTTCCAGCGGGTACGGGCCCGCCGCACTTTCAGCCGAGAGCATCACGGCGTCGGTGTAGTCGAGCACGGCGTTGGCCACGTCGGACACTTCGGCACGGGTCGGCATCGGGTTCTGGATCATCGACTCCATCATCTGGGTCGCAACGATCACCGCTTTATTGTGGCGACGTGCGTGCAGGATGATTTTCTTCTGGATACCGATCAGCTCGGCGTCACCGATTTCCACGCCGAGGTCGCCACGGGCAACCATCACTGCGTCGGAAGCCTTGATCAGGCCGTCGAGGGTTTCGTCATCGGCCACGGCTTCGGCGCGTTCGATCTTCGCCACCAGCCAGGCAGTACCGCCGGCTTCGTCGCGCAGTTTACGGGCGTATTCCATGTCGGCGGCGTCGCGCGGGAAGGAGACCGCGAGGTAGTCCACTTCCATTTCGGCGGCGAGCTTGATGTCGGCCTTGTCTTTTTCAGTCAGGGCTGGAGCGGTGAGGCCACCGCCGCGACGGTTGATGCCTTTGTGATCCGACAGCGGGCCGCCGATGATCACGGTGCAGTTCAGTTCGGTCGGGGTTGCGGTGTCGACGCGCATCACCACGCGACCGTCGTCCAGCAGCAGCTCGTCGCCGACGCCGCAGTCTTTCACCAGGTCCGGGTAGTCGATACCCACGACTTGCTGGTTGCCCTCGGTCAGCGGATGGCTGGTGGAGAAAGTGAACTGGTCACCGATCTTCAGCTCGATTCGCTTGTTGGTGAATTTGGCGATACGGATTTTCGGGCCTTGCAGGTCACCCAACAGTGCAACGAAGCGGCCATGTTTGGCGGCCAGTTCACGCACCAGCTTGGCGCGAGCCTTGTGCTCGTCCGGGGTGCCGTGGGAGAAGTTCAGACGGGCAACGTCCAGGCCAGCCAGAATCAGCTGTTCGAGGACTTCCGGCGAGTTACTGGCCGGGCCAAGGGTGGCGACGATTTTGGTACGACGGACGGACATGCACGGACTCCTGAGTTCAAGCGCTGAGGAAGGCTACTATGCTCTTTAGTTGTAGTCATTGTTCGTTTGCACTACTTATCGATGATTCGCTTGTTTTCACTCTGCATGAACAGATGAACAACCTTGAAGATTTTCGATGAAGGGTCGATACACTGCACAAGACAGGAGAACCCCCATGCGAATCGTGATCATTGCTGCCCTGGCCGTCAGTGTTGTCGGCTGCACCCGTTGGTCGATGGACCATCATTTGAACAATGCGTACCGCGCCTACGGTGTGGGCGATTGCCAGCGGGTCACCCTTGAGTTGTCCCAGGTCGACCGTGAAAGTCGTTCCCGGCGCTACGTGCAACCGGAAGTCTCGATGTTGCGCGGGCAGTGCCTGGAGCGCGAGAAATTGTTTGTCGATGCGGCGCAGACTTATCAGTTCATCATCAGCCAGTACCCGGCGAGCGAATATGCTTTCCGGGCACGCGCGCGGCTGGATACCCTGCAACAACTGGGGCATTACCCCGGCGCGAGTGCCGCCCGGCCGCGTCCGGCGTCGTTGTAATGATATTTGTCATGCAATAGCTGGCTCCTTGCCAGTCTTGGGCTAATCTTTGAATGTCAGTTTGTATAGGTTTCTATTCGAACGGATGGAATACCCGGATTTGGCAGCCGTAAAGTGGCAACGCTTTTGCCGTTGTCGCACCGATATCCGGGGAGAGCGGGCCTTTGGGCTCGTTTCGAATCACTGGAGCGGCCACAATCATGGCCATTGGATGGCGACCTCATCATGTTTACTCCCCGACGGATCAAGCGGCATCAGTTACCTTGCTTCCTTCAAGTGTTCAATCGCCTCACAGACAAACCTATTGGCTATTTGGGCAATCTCTCCGAGCAGGGCCTGATGTTGATCAGCCAATTACCCATGATGGTCGACGTGGAGTTCGAGCTGCGCTTGAAGATCCCGGGGCCTGAGGGCGAGGTACATGCGGTGGACCTCACGGCTACCTGCCTGTGGTGCCATGAGGATATAAACCCCAAGCATTACGACTCCGGGTTTCGTATTTCCCAGGCGCCTGCCGAATATGGGGAGGTGATCAACGCACTGTTGAGTTACTTCAGCTTTGATCCCTTGCAGGCCTCTGCCTAGAGACAGTGCACCAGCATTCATAGTACGCCGGCTTTTTTCCAGCCCAGGTAGCGGGTCACCAGGGCGGCTCCCATTTCCGAAGGCAGCGTGTCCAGTACCGAAAGCCCGTGGGCGTTCAAGCGGTCATGGAGTTCGTCCCGGGTATTGAGATAGTCGACATTCCCGCAATAGGCCAGGGCTTCGGGCAGGGTTTGCACGGGGGCCTGGCGCAACTGGTCAAGGACTTCCTCCCGCAGGCTGGCAACCAGCACCCGGTGCTGGCGACTGATGCGTTTAACGGCGCCCAGCAATTCTTCATCATCCTCATCGCGCAAATTGGTCACTACGATCACCAACGAACGACGCTTCTGCCGGGCTAGCAGTTGGCTCGCGGCTGCCTGGTAATCGGCCGTACGCCGGGAAGTGTCCAGGTCATACACCGCATTCAGCAGCAGGTTGAGCTGGCCGCTGCCCTTGACCGGCGCCAGGTAGCGCGGCTGGTCGCAGGCAAACGTGCAGAGCCCCACGGCATCGCCTTGGCGCAGGGCGACATAGCTGAGCAGCAGGCATGCATTGAGGGCGTGGTCGAAGTGCGACAGTTCGGCGTCCTGGCTGCGCATGCGCCGGCCACAATCGAGCATGAACATGATCTGCTGGTCGCGCTCGTCCTGGTACTCCCGGGCAATGGGCGTGCGTTGCCGAGCGGTGGCTTTCCAGTCGATCTGGCGCAGGCTGTCGCCCTCGCGAAATTCACGCAGTTGATGAAACTCCATGCCCAGCCCGCGTCGTTGGCGCTGGCGTACGCCGAGCTGGTTGAGCCAGTTGTCCACCGCCAGCAACTGCGCGCCGTACAGGCGCGCGAAGTCCGGGTAGACCCGGGTGGCATCGCTGACGTCTATCAACCGCCGTGCCGACCACAATCCGAGTGGGCTGGGAAGGTGAACTTCGCATCGGGTAAAACTGAAATGCCCGCGCCTTTGAGGTTTTAACCGGTAGCCCAATTCACTCTGCTCGCCGGGTCGCAGGTCGATGGACTGCGGCAGGTTCTGCACCGTCAAACCGTCCGGTACATGATCGAATACCTGGAGCACCAGTGGCTGGGAATAGTCGTGGTCCAGCGTCACCCGCACCTCGCCCCAGCGACCCAGCGCCAGGCTCCCGGGCATCTGTCGTCGCACGCGCGGGGACGGGCGGCGACGCAAACGGCCGGCATCCAGCAGGGCCAGTAACAACAGGGCCAGCAGCAGGCCCCACGTCACGGCGTGCAGGGTGTCTGGCACCTTGACCTGCAGCGCCACCAGTGCGCCGAGCAGGATGCTCAGGCCCAGCAGCACACCGAGCCAGATCAATAGCAGGCGGGTCGGTCTCATGGGCGGGTCATTGCCGTGGCGCCGGGACTTGGTCCAGCAGTTGCTTGAGCACCTGGTCGACTTCCAGCCCATCGATATCCAGTTCCGGGGCAATGCGCACCCGATGGCGCAGCACGGCCAGGGCGCAGCCTTTAATATCGTCCGGGGTGACAAACTCGCCACCGCGCAGCAAAGCCCGGGCCCGTGCGCCACGCACCAGGGCGATGGAGGCCCGCGGGCCCGCGCCGATGGTCAGGCCTGGCCAACTGCGGGTGGTGCGGGCCAGTCTTACGGCGTAGTCGAGCACCTGCTCATCCAGCGCCAGCTCACTGGCGATCTGTTGCAGCTGCAACACATCTTCGGCGTGCAGCACCGTTCGCAGCGGTTGCACGTCGAGCATGTCGGCGCGGGACGAACGGGTGACTTCGCGCACCATGTCCAGTTCCTGCTGCGCCTCGGGATAGTCCATGCGCACCTTGAGCATGAAACGGTCCAGTTCGGCCTCGGGCAATGGGTAAGTGCCTTCCTGTTCGATGGGGTTCTGGGTGGCCAGTACCATGAACGGTTGGCCGATGGGCAGCGCCTCGCCTTCGAGGGTTACCTGGCGTTCCTGCATGGCTTCCAGCAACGCCGCCTGGGTTTTTGCCGGAGCACGGTTGATCTCGTCAGCCAACAGCAGGTTGGTAAACAACGGCCCCTTGCGCAGCTTGAACTGCTCGGTATGCAGGTCGTACACGGCATGGCCGGTCACGTCGCTGGGCATCAGGTCCGGGGTGAACTGGATGCGTGCGAACTCGCCACCAAAACAGCGTGCCAGGGCTCGTACCAGCAAGGTTTTGCCCAGGCCGGGAACACCTTCCAGCAGTACGTGGCCACCCGCGATCAATGCCGTGAGCACGTCATCGATCACCTGGTCCTGGCCGATGACCGCCTTGCGCAGTTCTACGCGCAAGGCCTGGGCCAGTTGGCTGGCGCGCTGGATCGGGTCTGCGGCTGGAAATTCGCTCATAGGGCATTCCTGAGGGTTTGCAGGCTAGCCACCTGACGGCTGAAATCGGCACTGGAGAGCCGTTTTGCCGGGAGTGGGCCGAGGGCCTGGCTGATGACGAGTGAGGGTTGGCGGGTCAGGCGTTCAAGCACCCGCGATTGTTCGGCAGTGTCGAGGTGTTCGAACCCCGGATGACGGCGCCTCGCCGTACGTTGGATGTCGCGCTGCAAGGCTTGCAACAAGCTGTTTTGGCCGCTGCGGCGCAGCAGGAAGTCGGCACTGGCTTTCAAATGTTCCTGCAATTGCCGACGTGCCTTGGGGGCTGGTTGCCGGATCGGGCCCTGGCGCAGGCTGGCGTGCCATAACCCCAGGGCGATCAATGCGGCGAGTGCCACCAGAGCCTGGGGGAAATAGCGCAGCAACAGACTGAACAGATCCTCGATATCGGTGTTGAACAGCAGCGTGACCTGCGTCCCCTGACTCAGGTACCAAAGCAGCCAGGCGTTATCGTATTGACCAATGGCCGGGCTTTTCCACAGGTCGCTGTCGGTGACCACGGTCACACGGCCTTGCCCGAGGTTAATCTGCATCAGGTGCGTCGACTTGGCACTGTTGGCCGAGAATTGCGCCAGGTGCCTGGGGTCGGTGAGATTGAAGTCGGTGTCGAAGCTGAAATAGGCCGGGGCCGTTTCGTTGTCCACATAGAGTTTGGTCAGGTCCGGTGTTTTCTTTTTACGCGCGGGTGCTGGAGCGTCGAACTCTTCACTGAAGGATTGGTGTATCTGCACGCGGTCCAGCAGCAGGTCACCACTTTTACCGGTGTCGTCATCCCACAGTGCCTCTGCGACGAGCAGCAGGTGGCCGCCAGCCTGTGTCCATTGCAGCAATTGCTCGACCTGCGGTGGGCTCATGTTACTGCGCTCGCCCAGCAGCAACAGGCTGTTGCCTTTGGGCGAAAGACTGGCCAGCCGTTCCAGGCTGTTGGCGTGCTCCACCACCAGGCCTTGCTGGCGTAGAAAGTGTTCCGCCGCCAGGTAAGGGTTGGCGAGGGCTTCGGGCGAAGGGCCGCGATCGACCACCTCCTGATACGGGATCGCCTTGTGCCAGGCATAAAAACCGCCTGCTGCGAGCAGGCCAGCCACGAGCAGTCCGACCCACAGCAATGGCCGGTTCATTGCGCAGCTCCCGAGCCAAACAGGGCTCGCCAACTGCTGCATAGCTGTTGTTGCGCGAGGGCAGGCGGCAGGCGGTGGCCATAGGCAAGGTTTTGCCAGTAGCGGGTCAGCTCATCGCTGAACGCCAGTAACTGCGGCTGTTGCAGTTGGCGGATACGCTCCAGGACCTGGCCTTCCGTGTCGGCGTTTTTCAGCGGCAGGTTGAAGTCGTGCAGCAGTCGGCTGAGCAAGCCACGGTAAAGCAAACCGAGGGCTTCCCGAGGCTGTGTCGCCCAGAGCTGTTCGGCGGTGCCGGCGATGTCTTCGGGCAAGGTGTCTGCCCCCAGTTCGAGGCCGAACAACTGCGAGGGGGCGGGCTTGGCAGCCTTCGGCTTGCGTGGGCTGCGGCGGCTGACAAAGGCATGCAGCCAGTCGCGATAGCGCCAGATCACCAGTGCCAGGCCACCCACCAGCAACCCCCAGAGCAGTACTTCAAGGCCCTTCGCGATGTGCTTGAACGAATCGCTGTTGAGGTTTTTCAGCAATGCTTCCAGCCAGGCCGGCAACTTGCCGTCATCACCCGGTTGGTTTTTGTCCGCCGCTTTTTCTTCGCCGAAGCGGTAGCGGGTGACGGTCTCGGAGTTTTTGAACGGTGGCTGCTCCAACAGCGCCTTGATCGACTGACTGGCCGATTGTGTACTCAGCTGTTTTTGGGGAGCCGGTTCATCGGCCCATGCCGATGGGAGCGGCGGAACCAGCATCAGCCCGATCACCAGCAGCAGGACCGGCGCCACACCGCTCAGGCGCTGGCGCAATCGGCGGAACACCAGCTCCAGGTCCCAGGCTTCCAGTACGGTGCGGCGGTTCAGGTACAGGCTGAAACCGCAGGCGACATAGATAGGCTCCCAGAACACCAGGATCAGCGCGTAGAAAGCGTTGGTCAGGTTTTCCAGCCAGAGCCAGTCGTGCCCCGCGGTTAGCACCAGCTGTTGCCAGTCCCAGTCCCGTTCGACCTCTTGCGGCAGGAAAAAATAGAACACGGCCATCAACCCGAACCACAGGGCAATTTCCAGATGCACCCCGATCAGGGTCAGCCAGCGTGCGGCGCCGGCATTGCGTTGTTGCAGCACACCAAGACGTTGTTGGCGCGCCTGGCCTTGCAGGCCTTCAAGCTGGACCACCGGCATCATGAAGCTGCGGCTCAGGTTGAAGCGTCGCCAGGTCAGGCTGGCCAGCAGTTGGCCCTTGAGCAGGCGCGGCGAGTGGCGCAGGGCTTGTTTCAGGCTGGGTGTTTCGCCGAACAGGGCCTTGGACAGGATATACAGTGGCAGGCGGTCGAATGCCGGTTTCAACCACCAGAACAGTAACAACGCGGTGGAGGGATGATTCCACAGCAGCATGCTGAACAGCGCGAAGATCGGCAAGGTCACGATGGCCCAGCTGCTCATCAGCAGCAGCCGATGTTCGCGGGCCAGCAGGATGCCGAGGTCCATGGCTTCCCACGAGGTACGCGGACGGATCACCACGCTGGCATCACTCAGGCGCATGGCGGTTCCGTCCGGCAAGCAGCAGGTAGGCGGCCATCAGCAACCAGAGGGTGGTGCCCACCAGGTACTTGATCCACGGCGCCACGGCATTGGTGGAAGACCAGTACGCCTCGATAAACGCGGCGATCAGCAGGAACACCATCACACCGCAAATCATCTGCACGCTTTTACGTGCGGCCAGTCGCAGGGATTCACCTCTCGTCAGGTGCCCCGGCGCAATCAACGCCCAGCCCAGTTGCAGGCCGGCTGCGCCTGCCAGGGCGATGGCGCTGAGTTCGAAGGCGCCATGGCCAATCACGAAAGACCAGAAGGTTTGGCCGTAGCCGATTTGTGTCAGGTGCCCGGCAACGGCACCAATGATCAGGCCGTTGAAGAACAGGAAAAACACGCTGCCCAGGCCGAACAACAGCCCGGCGGCAAAGGTCTGGAACGCGATGCCGATGTTGTGCATCACGTAGTAGCCAAACATCATCCAGTCTTCGCTGGAGGCACGTTCGGCTGCCCGGCCCAGGCGGCTGGCATCCGGGTCGTACATGCTTTGCATCTCAGCCACTTGTTGGGGGCTGACGATGCTGTAGATCAGGTCTGGATACAGGTACACCAGCAACGCGATGCCGATCAGGCTGCCAAAGAACAGCAGGCTGGCGGCCAACACGAACGGCCATTGCGCGCGAACCAGCCGGGGGAAGTCGGCCAGCAGGAAGCTCAGTACGTTTGCGCCCAACTGGCTGCGATGCCGATATAACTGCTGGTGGCCGCGCAAGGCAAGCTGCTGCAACGGGTCAACCAGGTAGCTGCTGTAGCCACGTCCCTGGGCCAGGGCCAGGTGTTGGCACAACTGCCGGTACTGATGAGGGAAGTCGGTGAAGTCAGCGCGCTTGGCGTTGCCTTTTTCAAGTTGTGTCAGTTGCGTGGCAAAGGCTTGCCATTGTGCCTGGTGGCGGCTTTCGAAAAGACTCTGCTTCATGCTGGCCCCAACAGTCCGCGAGCCACGCCGTTCAGTTCCGCCACGGCGCGGGCAGGGGAGACTTGCAGGGGCGTGGCCAGGATCGCGGCCAGTTCGTTGATTCGCTCGGCGGAGAGTTCGCCCTGGCGTTCGGCGAAGCTGAGAATCGCCCGTTGTTCGTTCAGCTCAAGGGCGAACGGCAGGCGCAGTGCCGGGGCTTGCGGCACCTGCGGACGGGAAAGGGGTTGTTCGCGATAGATCACCAGCGTCCCGGCCGCCAGGTCACCCAGGCGTTTGAAGTTGGGGTGTTGCAGGCAACTGATGGCGCCGAGGAAGTAGCCGAAGGGCAGCATGTCGACAAAACGCAGCAGGTTGCGGATCAGCGAGGCGGACCAGCCGATGGGCGTGCCGTCGTCCTGTACCACCCGCAGGCCCATGATCTGCTTACCGGGCGAGCAGCCCTGGTTAAGCACTTCGAACAGCACCATGTACCACCAACTGACGAGGAACAGCAGCAGCGAGCCCAAGCCAATGCCCAGGTTGCCGAGAAACGCGAGGGCGATGAACAGGATGCCAAGAATCAGGCCGCGCAACCCCAGGTCGAAGGCAAAGGCCAGTGAGCGAACCAGCAGGCCGGCCGGGCGCAGGGGCAGGTCGACGCCCTCCGGGGTCTCGATCTGGTAGCGGGTGTCCAGTGGCGCAGATGGCATCGCGGTCCTTGGCAGTGCGGCGCTGGCGCCTGGGCGGCAGCGGCGGGGTTGGAAAGACGGATGCTAGCAGTGTCGACGGTGGAAGCAACCACTCAACGATTTACTGAATGTTTGTACAGTGAACACAGCGCTGGCCCCCGGTGCCGTCAAGCGCCTAGACTTTGCCGGTCTTCAGCACAGGAATAGCCCGTGACCACCATTTTCTGGTACGACTATGAAACCACCGGCATCAACCCGCGTAGCGACCGCCCGCTGCAGGTAGCCGGTATTCGCACCGACCTTGAACTCAACGAAGTCGGGCCGCCGGTCAATCTCTACTGCCAGCCCAGCGAGGATATCCTGCCGCATCCGGCCGCCTGCGCGATTACCGGCATCACGCCCGGGGTGCTGGCGGAAAAAGGCCTGGCCGAAGCCGACTTCATGACCCGCGTACACGCCGAGCTGGCCACCCCGGGTACCTGCGGGGCCGGCTACAACACGTTGCGTTTTGACGACGAGATGACGCGCTACAGTCTGTACCGCAACTTTTTTGATCCCTATGCCCGGGAGTGGCAGGGCGGCAACAGCCGCTGGGACCTGATCGACGTGGTACGCACCGCTTACGCCCTGCGCCCGGACGGGATCGTCTGGCCGGAACAGGACGGGCGCGTCACCCTCAAGCTTGAGCGATTGACGGCTGCCAACGGCATCGATCACGGCCAGGCCCACGATGCCTTGTCCGATGTGCGCGCCACCATCGCCCTGGCGCGGTTGATCCGCGAGAAACAACCCAAGCTCTATGACTGGCTGTTTCAACTGCGCAGTAAGCAACGGGTTATGGACCAGATTCGTTTGTTGCAGCCGATGGTGCACATTTCCGGTCGATTTTCTGCCGAGCGTCATTACCTGGGTGTGGTGCTGCCTCTGGCCTGGCACCCGCGCAATCGCAATGCGTTGATCGTCTGCGACCTTGGGCTCGATCCCCAAGGGCTGTTGGACGAGGACGCCGATACGTTGCGCCGGCGGCTATATACCCGTCGTGACGACCTTGCCGAAGGTGAGTTGCCGGTACCGCTCAAACTGTTGCACATCAATCGCTGCCCGGTGGTCGCACCGTTGAGCGTGCTTCGGGCCCAAGACCGCGAGCGTCTGCAACTGGATATGGATGAGTGTGAGGCGCGGGCCCTGCGGCTAAGCGACGCACAGGAACTATGGTGCGATAAATTAGCGCTGATTTACGCCGAGGAAGATTTTGCGCCAACCGCTGATCCTGAGCAGCAGCTATACGATGGTTTTATCGGTGACCGTGATCGACGTTTATGTGAACAAGTGAGAGTCGCCGAGCCTGCGCAACTAGCGCGTCAGCAATGGCCTTTCGATGATGAACGTTTGCCTGAATTATTATTTCGCTATCGTGCGCGTAACTTCCCTGACACCTTGAATAGTGAGGAGCAACAACGCTGGAGAGTTTTCTGTCAGCAACGTTTGTCAGACCCGCAATGGGGCGCGCCAAACACCCTTGAGGCTTTTAAGCAGGCGCGTCTTGAGTTGGCTGTTAGTGCTACACCGTTTCAGCAGCGGGTGCTTGATGAATGGCAGGAGTATGTTGACTCTTTAGCCGCACGAATGAGCCTGTAATCGGCACACAGGTAAAATACGGACAATAAAAAACGCCAGCTAGCTGGCGTTTTTTATTGCGTTGCGTATCACGCGGCGTCCTGGTGAGGCTTAGCCCAGCAGGGTAGCCCAGCCTTCAACCACGTCGCCGCCCCACTTGGCTTTCCACTCTTTCAGAGTCTTGTGGTTGCCACCTTTGGTTTCAATCACTTCGCCGTTATGCGGGTTTTTGTATTGTTTAACCTTGCGTGCACGCTTGGTGCCGGTAGTTTTTACGGCGCCACGTGGAGCTTTAACTTTCGATTCTGGATCCAGCAGCGCGATGATGTCACGCAGGGATTTGGAGTATTCGCCCATCAGGGTGCGCAATTTGCCTTCGAATTCCAGCTCGGTTTGCAGTTTGTCGTCTTGGGACAGGTTCTTCAAACGGGCTTGCAGCTCTTTGATAGCTTCTTCGGTGGCGCGGTATTCGTTGATCAGGGACATGAGGACTACCTTATGTAGGGCGCGGAGTGAAAGGGGATAGTGGCCCAATAATAGTCAGACAGTTTGCTCAAGTAAACATTTAAGACTGCATTTATGTAATTTACTTTGGTTGTTTGTGACAAAAGCGTGGAATTTAGTTAATTACTAACGGCGACAGGCTAAAGATACTCTCGCTAAGTCTTGGCTTACTGCCTGAGTCCACGGGTTTGCACACATACCATGGGTAAAACCTTACGCTATTAAGGGGCAGGGCTGACGCTCGCGATCAGAATAACGGTTAAGGAATACTGCAGTTTTTCTGCGCAATCGCTAGAATGGCGGCCTTTGCGAAGTTCTGGAGTTTCCCCCTAATGCGCACTTTTCGGCTGGTGATTGCTTGCCCGGACCGGGTTGGCATCGTTGCCAAGGTCAGTAACTTTCTGGCTTCCCATAACGGTTGGATCACCGAAGCGAGCCATCACTCGGACAATCTCAGCGGCTGGTTTTTCATGCGTCACGAAATTCGTGCCGATACGCTGCCCTTTGGTCTTGAGGCATTTCGCGAGGCATTTGCGCCGATCGCCGAAGAGTTCTCGATGACCTGGCGCATTACCGACACGGAACAGAAAAAGCGCGTGGTCCTGATGGCCAGTCGCGAGTCCCACTGCCTGGCGGACTTGCTGCATCGCTGGCACAGCGACGAGCTGGACTGCGAGATTTCCTGCGTGATTTCCAATCACGACGACCTGCGCAGCATGGTCGAGTGGCATGGCATCCCGTACTACCACGTCCCGGTCAACCCGCAGGACAAAGAGCCGGCATTTGCCGAAGTCTCGCGCCTGGTCAAACAGAACGATGCAGACGTCGTGGTGCTGGCGCGCTACATGCAAATCCTGCCGCCGGAACTGTGCAGTGAATACGCTGGCAAGGTGATCAACATTCACCACAGTTTCCTGCCGTCGTTTGTGGGCGCCAAGCCGTATCACCAGGCATCCCTGCGTGGTGTAAAGCTGATCGGTGCTACCTGCCACTATGTTACCGAAGAGCTGGACGCAGGTCCGATCATCGAGCAGGACGTGGTACGCGTCAGTCATAGCGACAGCATCGAAGACATGGTGCGTTTTGGCCGTGATGTCGAGAAGATGGTGCTGGCTCGCGGCCTGCGCTATCACCTGGAAGACCGGGTGCTGGTGCACGGCAACAAGACCGTCGTGTTCTGATTGAAGTGTTTTGATTGAAGAGTGAAGGGCCTGGGCGTTAAATCGCTACAGGCCCTTTTTTCTTTGGCAACAGGTGAGGATTGGAGAATGAGCGATCCACTTGATAAAGCCACGTCCAAAGCTCCCGCGACGCTGGGAGAAGGTTGTTTGAGTCGATATGACCCGGATGACCTGAGCAGTGAGGACGGCACCGAGTTTCCAGGTGCCGCCGAGTTGTGGGAGCAACTGCAAGACACATCCGATTCGCCGGAAGAACAGGCGTCAGCCGCTGCGCAAAGCCGCCACTGACGCTGTTGAATCAGATCCGGAAACTGCCCACCAGTTGTTTCAAGCGCGCTGCCTGTTGTTTCAGGTCGGAACAGGCGCGCAACGTCGATTGCAGGTTTTCCACACCTTCCTGATTGAGGGTGTTGATCTCGGTGATGTCCATGTTGATCGACTCCACCACCGAGGTCTGTTCCTCGGTAGCGGTGGCGACTGACTGGTTCATCCCGTCAATCTCGCCGATGCGCTGGGTCACGCTGTTCAGGCGCTCGCCCGCCAGGTTGGCGATTTCCACGCTGTCCTGACTGTGTCGCTGGCTTTCGCTCATGGTGCTGACCGAATCCCGCGCGCCGACTTGCAGCTCCTCGATCATCTTCTGCACTTGCTGCGCCGATTCCTGGGTGCGGTGTGCCAGGTTGCGCACTTCATCGGCCACGACCGCGAACCCGCGACCGGCTTCCCCGGCCCGTGCGGCTTCAATCGCCGCGTTGAGGGCCAGCAAGTTGGTTTGCTGGGAAATGCTGGTGATCACTTCCAGGATCTGCCCGATGTTCACGGTCTTGCTGTTAAGCGCTTCGATATTGGTGCTGGAGGCGCTGATCATTTGCGACAACTGGTTCATCGCCTTGATATTGCGCTCGACAACGTGTTGCCCGTCTTCGGCCAGGTGCCGCGCATCGGTGGCCTGATTAGAGGCCTGGGCGGCGTTGCGGGCGATTTCCTGGGCGGCGGCCCCCAGCTCGTTGATGGCCGCGGCGACGCTGTTGGTGCGGTTGGCCTGCTCGTCGGAGTTGATCATCGAGGAGTTGGAGGCGCTGACCACCCGCAAGGCTACTTCATTGACGTGTTCGGTGGCCGAAGACACTTCTCGGATCGAGGTGTGAATCCGCTCCACGAAGCGATTGAACGCGATGCCGAGCACGCCGAATTCGTCGTGGTTCTGGATGGTCAAGCGGCGGGTCAGGTCGCCTTCGCCGTCGGCGATGTCTTCCATGGCGCGGGTCATGACGTGCAATGGTTGCAGGAGGATGCGGATCAGCATGCCCAGCAGGGCGATGATGATGACCACGGCGATGATCGTTGCAATGATCGCCGAGGTGCGGAATTCGCTGAGCATGGCGAAGGATTTGTCTTTATCCACCGACAGGCCGAGGTACCAGTTCACCGAGGGCAGGCCCTTGATCGGGGTAAAGGTGACGATACGGGTTTTGCCGTCTACGTCGACTTCACTGAAATCGCTGCTGATCTTCGGGGTGCTTTTTGGATAGACGTCAGCCAGGGTTTTCATCACCAGGTTTTTGTCCGGGTGCACCAGCACTTTACCGTCGGCGCTGACCAGGAAGGCATAACCCATGCCGCCGAAGTTCAGGGCGCCGATGTTGTCCACCAGGGTTTGCAGGCTCAGGTCACCGCCCACCACGCCGACACTCTGGCCGGCTTTGCTGCTGGGGGTGGCAATGGAGATGATCAACTGGCCGGTGGCCGCATCAATGTACGGTTCGGTCAGGGTTGAGCCGTTACTGCCCTGTGCGCCCTTGTACCAGGGGCGTACACGCGGGTCGAAGCCGTCGGGCATCTTGGTGTCGGGGCGGATCACGAAACCGCCTTTGCTGTCGCCCAGGTACGTGGCCATGAACGAAGACGTCAGGGCTTTCTGTTCCAGGAGGCTTGCGACGTTAGTTGAATCCGGGTTGATGGCGATGTTCTGGGCGGCACTTTCGATCAGCACAATGCGCCCGGTGAGCCAGGTCTGGATGTTGCTGGCGGTGACATCACCCATTTCATGCAGGTAGTTGTTCAGATCGTCGCGAATCGCATTACGCTGCAAGTAGTCGTTGTAGAGGGTAAACAACGCAAAGGCGGCAATGACGATAAGAGCGGCGGCAAGCAGGATTTTATGGCTGAAACGCAGATTTTTATTCATGGCTTGTGGGGTCCGCTATGGTCTTAATATCCGATGCACGTCCTTTTGAGGCGCGCAAAATGGCTGCGTTAAAAAAAGTGTGATATTTCCATCTGCTCCTGCAGGAATTATCCGGCCCGTTTTTCTAAGACTTTTTGGGTCTCTCGCTCTAACTGTATCGACCACGCAGTGCTAAAGATTAACCATGGGTGACAAAATGCCTGACTCCTCGCAACTCATTATTGGTGCCGATCTTCAAGGTCAGCCGATCGCCCAGTCGATGCGCCTGGCCAACCGCCACGGCCTGATCGCGGGTGCTACCGGCACCGGCAAAACCGTCACGTTGCAGCGTCTGGCGGAAGCCTTCAGCGATGCCGGCGTCGCGGTATTTGCCGCCGACATCAAGGGCGACCTCTGCGGCCTGGGCGCTGCGGCCAACCCTCAAGGCAAGGTCGCTGAGCGGATCGCCGGCATGCCTTTCCTTAATTACACGCCCAAGGCGTATCCGGTGACGTTGTGGGATATCCACGGCGAGTCCGGTCATCCGCTGCGTACCACCATGAGTGAAATGGGCCCGCTATTGCTCGGCAGCCTGTTGGAACTCACCGACAGCCAACAATCAGCGCTTTATGCGGCCTTTAAGGTGGCCGATCGCGAAGGCCTGTTGCTGCTGGACCTCAAGGACCTCAAGGCGCTGCTCAATCATTTGCGCTACCACCCGGAATTGCTGGGGGAAGATGCGGCCTTGATGACTACCGGTTCCAGCCAGGCGTTGTTGCGGCGCCTGGCGGTGCTGGAGCAGCAGGGCGCCGAAGCGTTGTTCGGCGAACCGGCGTTGCAACTGGAAGATATCCTGCAGCCGGCCAGTGACGGCCGCGGACGCATTCACCTGTTGGACGCCAGCCGCCTGGTGCATGAAGCGCCGAAGGTGTACGCGACCTTCCTGCTCTGGCTGCTGGCCGAGCTGTTCGAGCAACTGCCGGAGCGCGGTGATGCCGACAAGCCGCTGCTCGCGCTGTTTTTCGATGAAGCGCATCTGTTGTTCGCCGATACGCCAAAGGCCCTGCAGGATCGCCTGGAACAAGTGGTGCGACTGATTCGTTCGAAAGGCGTCGGGGTGTATTTCGTCACCCAGTCTCCGGGGGATCTGCCAGATACGGTGCTGGCTCAGTTGGGCCTGCGCATCCAGCATGGGCTGCGCGCGTTCACCACTAAAGAACAGAAATCCCTGCGGGCCGTGGCCGATGGCTTCCGCCCCAACCCGGCGTTTGATGCGCTGGCGGTGCTGACCGAATTGGGTACGGGTGAGGCGTTGGTGGGAACCTTGCAGGAAAAAGGGACGCCTGAGGTAGTCCAGCGCGTGCTGGTGGCGCCGCCACAATCGCGGATCGGGCCGTTGAGCGAAGCTGAGCGGGCGGCGTTGATTGCCGGTTCGCCGTTGCTGGGGCGCTATGACAAGCCGATTGACCGGGAGTCGGCGTACGAAGTGTTGATGGCGCGCAAGGACCTGGGGCCGCAAGAGGAGGCGACGCCCGCTGCTGAAGAACCGAGCTTTACCGACAAGGCCGGCGCGTTCCTGGGGACTACGGCAGGCAAGGCACTGAAATCGGCGATGCAGCAGGCGGCCAATCAGATGGGCCGGCAGTTGGTGCGCGGGTTACTGGGGTCGCTGTTGGGCGGCAGCAAACGTAAATAACGATGCGATCAAATGTGGGAGCGGGCTTGCTCGCTCCCACACTTGGTTCTGCGCCGGGTCTCAGGTCTTGGGTTTGGCGTGAGCGGCCAGCCGCTCCAGTGCCGCGCGTAAATTCGGATCGGTAATCCCGTCGGCTGTGGCCTGAATGGTTTCGGCCGCAATCTCCGACAAATCCATCGTATGCCCCACTGCACCTTGCGGCACGGTCGGCGGTTGTACTTTGAACTGGATGCGCGTCAGGCTGGCGAATTCATCGAAGGCCATCAATTGGCGCTGCAACCGTTTTTGCTGATAGCGCAGGCGCGTCGCCCAATGGCCGTCGGTGACGATCAGCAGCAGATTGCCTTCACGCCACGACGCCACATGACAGTGTTCGCGGGCGGCGGGTTGCAGTTGGCTTTCTACCAGGCGTTGCAAATGACCAAGGCGTTGCGCATGGCCGAAGATGGCTTTTAAAGGCTTGGCTTCGCGAAGCAACACGGCGGGAGCTCGAGCCGTAAGAGGGCGAAATGCCATGACTAGACACCTTAAGTAACAGAGCGGCCATGGTAGCAGAAAGTGTCTGCACCGCCGCGCCCATTGCATTACGGGCAGATTATCCATTAAATCAATGAGTAACTTCTTGCCCGAATGGGTTGAAGTTCAGCAAAAAGCCCTTATTTTAAACAAGCCCTCTAAGAGCGCCGTGCCTGCATCGTGGAATAACGCCACTTTCCTCACCCACGTTTCCGGGTAGAATGCTCGTTCGCATGCGGCCGTGAGGGCTGCTCGGGCGACTCACGGGGCGCCCTCCATCCCTATGTGTGGAAGAACCTGCCGATATGTTTGCGCCTTTGTTAAAGAAACTTTTTGGAAGCAAGAATGAGCGCGAAGTCAAACGCATGCTCAAGACGGTGCAGCTGGTCAATGCCTTCGAAGAGCAGATGGTTGCCCTTTCGGACGAGCAATTGCGCGCCAAGACCGAAGAGTTCAAGGCCCGCATAGCCAAAGGTGAAACCCTCGACAAGCTGCTTCCCGAAGCCTTTGCGGTCGCCCGTGAAGCCGGTAAGCGTGTCATGGGCATGCGCCACTTCGACGTTCAGTTGATCGGCGGCATGACCTTGCATGAAGGCATGATTGCCGAAATGCGCACCGGTGAAGGCAAGACCCTGGTAGCAACCCTGGGCGTTTACCTCAACGCACTGTCCGGCAAGGGCGTGCACGTTGTGACGGTGAACGACTACCTGGCCCGCCGGGATGCCAACTGGATGCGTCCGCTGTATGAATTCCTCGGCCTGACCGTCGGCGTTGTCACGCCGTTCCAGCCGCCGGAAGAGAAGCGCGCCGCCTACGCTGCCGACATCACCTACGGTACCAACAACGAATTCGGTTTCGACTACCTGCGCGACAACATGGCGTTCAGCATGGAAGAAAAATTCCAGCGCGAACTCAATTTTGCCGTGATCGACGAAGTCGACTCCATCCTGATCGACGAAGCCCGTACACCGCTGATCATTTCCGGTCAGGCCGAGGACAGCTCGCGCCTGTACACCGAAATCAACAAGCTGATCCCGCGCCTTGAGCAACACATCGAGGAAGTGGAAGGCGTGGTGACCAAAGAAGGTCACTTCACCATCGACGAGAAGACCCGCCAGGTCGAACTCAACGAAGCCGGTCACCAGTTCGTCGAAGACATGCTGACCCAGATCGGCCTGCTGGCCGAAGGCGAGAGCCTGTACTCGGCGCATAACCTGGGCCTGTTGACCCACGTGTATGCCGGCCTGCGTGCTCACAAGCTGTTCCATCGCAACGTCGAATACATCGTGCAGGACGGCCAGGTCGTACTGGTCGACGAACACACCGGTCGTACCATGCCGGGTCGCCGTTTGTCGGAAGGCCTGCACCAGGCGATCGAAGCCAAGGAAGTCCTGAACATCCAGGCAGAGAGCCAGACCCTGGCCTCGACCACCTTCCAGAACTACTTCCGTCTGTACAACAAACTGTCCGGCATGACCGGTACAGCCGACACCGAAGCGTTCGAATTCCACCAGATCTACGGTCTGTCGGTGATGGTTATCCCGCCGAACAAGCCGCTGGCGCGTAAAGACTTCAACGACCTGGTGTTCCTGACCGCCGACGAGAAATACGCTGCAATCGTCGCCGACATCAAGGAATGCATGGCCCAGGGCCGTCCGGTGCTGGTGGGTACTGCCACCATCGAAACTTCCGAGCACATGTCCAGCTTGCTGAACAACGAAGGCATCGAGCACAAGGTCCTCAACGCCAAGTTCCACGAAAAAGAAGCCGAGATCATTGCCCAGGCCGGTCGCCCAGGCGCACTGACCATCGCCACCAACATGGCCGGTCGTGGTACCGACATCCTGTTGGGCGGTAACTGGGAAGTGGAAGTCGCCTCCCTGGAAGACCCGACCCCTGAGCAGATCGCGCAGATCAAGGCCGACTGGCAGAAGCGTCACCAGCAAGTGCTGGAGTCCGGTGGCTTGCAGGTGATCGCGTCCGAGCGTCACGAGTCGCGCCGTATCGACAACCAGTTGCGTGGTCGTGCCGGTCGTCAGGGTGACGCCGGTTCCAGCCGTTTCTACCTGTCCCTGGAAGACAGCTTGATGCGTATCTTCGCCTCGGACCGGGTGAAGAACTTCATGAAAGCCCTGGGCATGCAGTCCGGTGAAGCGATTGAACACCGCATGGTGACCAACGCTATCGAGAAGGCCCAGCGCAAGGTAGAAGGCCGCAACTTCGACATTCGCAAGCAACTGCTCGAGTTCGATGACGTCAACAACGAACAGCGTAAAGTGATTTATCACATGCGTAACACGTTGCTGGCCGCCGACAACATCGGCGAGACCATTGCCGATTTCCGTCAGGACGTGCTCAACGCCACTGTCAGTGCACACATTCCGCCGCAATCCCTGCCTGAACAGTGGGATGTTGCCGGTCTGGAAGCTGCGTTGAAGAGCGACTTCGGTGTCGACTTGCCGGTCCAGCAATGGCTCGACGAAGACGATCACCTGTACGAAGAAACCCTGCGCGAGAAGCTCATGACCGAGCTGCTGGCCGCGTACAACGAAAAAGAAGAGCAGGCGAGTGCCGAAGCACTGCGCACCTTCGAGAAGCAAATCGTACTGCGTGTGCTGGACGACCTGTGGAAAGATCACCTGTCGACCATGGACCACCTGCGTCACGGCATCCACTTGCGTGGCTACGCCCAGAAGAACCCGAAGCAGGAGTACAAGCGCGAGTCGTTCACGCTGTTCTCCGAGCTGCTGGATTCGATCAAGCGCGATTCGATTCGTGTGCTGTCCCACGTTCAGGTGCGTCGCGAAGACCCGATCGAGGAAGAAGCCCGCCTGCGTCAGGAAGCCGAGGCACTGGCTGCGCGCATGCAGTTCCAGCATGACGAAGCACCGGGTCTTGAAGCTCCGGAAGTGTTGGGTGAAGAGGTCGATGTGGCCCTGGCCCAGGCGCCTGTGCGCAATGAGCAGAAGCTGGGTCGCAACGAGCTGTGCTGGTGCGGTTCGGGCAAGAAGTTCAAACACTGCCACGGCGAAATCAACTAAGATTTTCGCCTGACGCTGCAACACCCCGCGCCGCGACCGGCATCAGCCGTCGCGGCGTTTTGCCATTTCGTCACCGTCGATAACGACGGGATACACATCCACTATTGTTAGGAGCGCATTCATGGCTGTTGGTCTTGGTCCTTTGCCCACGTTGCACCCGGTTGCCGGTTTTGAACTTGGTATCGCTTCGGCCGGCATCAAGCGCCCGGGGCGCAAGGATGTGGTAGTGATGCGCTGTGCCGAAGGCTCGACCGTCGCGGGTGTGTTCACCCTGAACGCGTTTTGCGCGGCTCCGGTGATTTTGGCCAAGCAACGGGTTGAAGGCCCGGTGCGTTACCTGCTGACCAACACCGGCAATGCCAACGCCGGCACCGGCGAGCCAGGCCTGGCCGCCGCTGCCCGTACCTGCGCCAAGCTGGCGGAACTGACCGGCGTTGATGCCAGCCAGGTGCTGCCGTACTCCACCGGCGTGATCGGTGAGCCGTTGCCGGTCGAGAAAATCGAAGGCGCGCTGCAAGCCGCACTGGATGACTTGTCGGCGGATAACTGGGCGGCTGCGGCCACCGGCATCATGACTACCGACACCCTGCCCAAAGGCGCAAGCCGCCAGTTTGTGCATGAAGGCGTCACCGTCACTGTTACCGGCATCAGCAAAGGCGCCGGCATGATCCGCCCGAACATGGCGACCATGCTTGGCTACATCGCCACCGACGCCAAAGTCTCCCGTGATGTACTGCAGAACCTGATGCTCGACGGCGCGAACAAGTCGTTCAACCGCATCACTATCGACGGCGATACCTCGACCAACGACTGCTGCATGTTGATCGCCACCGGCCAAGCCGACCTGCCGGAAATCACCTCGTCCAACGGCGCGTATTTCGCAGCGTTGAAGCAGGCCGTGTTCGAAGTGTGCATGGACGTGGCCCAGGCCATCGTGCGTGACGGCGAAGGCGCCACCAAGTTTGTGACGGTTGAAGTCAACGGCGGCGGCAACCACCAGGAATGCCTGGATGTTGGCTACACCGTGGCCCACTCGCCGCTGATCAAGACTGCACTGTTTGCTTCCGACCCGAACTGGGGCCGTATCCTGGCCGCTGTGGGCCGTGCCGGTGTGCCGAACCTCGACGTGAGCAAGATCGACGTATTCCTTGGCGACGTGTGCATCGCCAGCCGTGGCGCTCGGGCCGAGACATACACCGAAGCCCAAGGCTCTGCGGTGATGCAGCAGGAAGAAATCACCATCCGTATCGAATTGGGTCGTGGTGAGTGCAGCGAAACCATCTGGACCACCGACCTGTCCCACGAGTACGTGAAGATCAATGCGGAATACCGCACCTGATACGCAGGTATGGCAGGTGTCACTGTAGGAGCGAGCTTGCTCGCGAAAAACCTGAGGGCGCCCCGCTGAGTCAGGAAGCCCGCGTTATCGTTAACGAACTTCGCGAGCCAGCTCGCTCCTACAGGTGGATTTACGTTTAGAGGAACAATGCGGTGAAACGAGTTCATGTAGCAGCAGCGGTCATCCGGGGTGTCGACGGCAGGATTCTGCTGGCGCGCCGCGCCGATACCCAGCATCAGGGCGGCCTCTGGGAGTTTCCCGGTGGCAAGGTGGAGGCCGATGAGTCGGTCGCTACCGCGCTGTCCCGTGAATTGCAGGAAGAGTTGGGCATCCAGGTTACGGCAGCTCGTCCGTTGATCAAGGTGCAGCATGATTACCCGGACAAGCAGGTGTTGCTGGATGTCTGGGAAGTCTCGGCTTTTACCGGTGAACCTCACGGTGCCGAAGGGCAACCCCTTGAGTGGGTAGCCCAGCGGGACTTGCCTGACTATGAGTTTCCGGCGGCCAACGCACCGATCGTAGCGGCAGCGCGTTTGCCGGCTGAATACCTGATCACTCCGGGTGAGCTGGAAACGCCGACGCTGTTACGCGGCATTCAAAAAGCTATCGCGGGCGGCATCAAGCTGGTTCAGTTGCGTGCTCCCAACGGCTACGACCCCAAATACCGCGACCTGGCGGTGGACGCCGTGGGGCTGTGTGCGGGCAAGGCTCAGCTTATGCTCAAGGGGCCGTTTGAATGGCTGGGGGATTTTCCCGCAGCCGGCTGGCACATGACCTCGGCGCAACTGCGCAAATACGCGAGCAAGGGGCGACCCTTGCCGAAGGATCGCTGGTTGGCGGCGTCTTGCCACAATGCTGAAGAACTGGCGTTGGCGGAGTTGATGGACGTGGATTTCGTCACGCTGTCACCGGTGCAGCCGACCCAGACTCACCCTGATGCCCAGCCATTGGGTTGGGAGCAGGCGCAGCAGTTGATCAGTGGTTTCAGCAAACCGGTGTTCTTGCTGGGTGGGGTTGGCCCTGCTGAGCGGGAAAAGGCCTGGGAGGCCGGGGCTCAAGGTGTGGCGGGGATTCGGGCGTTCTGGCCTGAGGTGTAAGGACCAGGCCGGTGAGTTTGTTGTGGCGAGGGAGCTTGCTCCCGCTGGAGTGCGCAGCGCTCCCAATATTTTGGGTCTGCTGCGCAGCCCAGCGGGAGCAAGCTCCCTCGCCACAAATCTCAATCAGTCAGTAAGCATCAGTGCGGCTTCGCCGCCGCCTGCCACAAAATCTCCGCAACGCCCTGGCGCTTGGCAATCACCCTGGCGGCCACAAACAGCAAGTCCGACAGCCGGTTGATATACGCCAACCCCACGCCTTCCAGCGGTTCCACTGCATTCAGGTGCTGACACCGACGCTCCGCACTGCGGGCCAGGCTGCGGCACACATGAGCCTGGGCAATCAACGCCGACCCCCCCGGCAGAATGAAGTTCTCCAGCGGCCCGACCTCTTCATTCCAGCGATCGATCGCCGCCTCAAGCCGGTCGACTTCCGCCGCATTCAGCGCCTTGTACACCGGCATCGCCAACTCGCCGCCCAGATCAAACAGCCGATGCTGGCAAGGCGTCAGCACCTCGATCACATCCTTCAATGCCGGATGCTGCCCGCTCTGTTCCTCAAGCCCCGCCAACAACAAACCCAGCTGGCTGTTCAACGCATCGACTTCGCCAATGGCCTCTACCCGTGGGTGGTCCTTGGGTACGCGGCGGCCATCGCCCAGGCCGGTTTCGCCCTTGTCGCCGGTACGGGTGTAAATTTTCGACAGGCGAAAGCCCATGGTTAGCGCTCCAGTTGAGTCAGTTCGTTGGGGGGCAGTTGGCTGCCGGCCAAGGGCAGGCGCAAGGTGAAGCAGGTGCCCTGGCCGAGGGTGGAATGCACTTCCATCTGCCCCTTGTGATTGTTGGTGATGATGAAATACGAAACCGACAATCCAAGGCCGGTGCCCTGGCCGATTTCCTTGGTGGTGAAGAACGGTTCAAAGGTGCGTTTGCGCACGTTCTCACTCATGCCAATGCCGTTGTCTTCCACCTGGATCTCCGCCCATGGCGGGTTGAGCCGGGTGCGCAGGATGATACGCCCTGGTTCGCTGTCATCTTCACGCTGGTGAATTGCCTGTGCGGCGTTTTTCAGCAGGTTGAGCAGCACTTGTTCGAGTTCGTTGGCGGTGCCGGGGACCGGGCCCAACTGCGGGTCGAACTGGCGGATGATCGCCTGGCCCTTGAAGTCGAAGCCGACGATGAGGTCGAAATCGTTGCCGGCAATCTCCACGGCCTGGTCGATCAAGGCCGGCAAGTCGCAGGGCGCCATCTGGCGGTTGCTGCGACGGCTGAAGCTGAGCATGTGGGTGACGATTTTCGCTGCCCGGGCACCGGCCTGCTGGATACCGTCGAGCAATTGCGGCACTTCGCGGCTTTGCAGGTAGCGGTTGACCGTGTCGAGGTCGATGCCCACTTGTTCGGCGTGCTCGAGGTTTTTCGGCAGTTCGTTGGACAGCCGGCGGCGGATGTTCTGCACGTTATGCAGGATCGCCCCCAACGGGTTATTGATTTCGTGGGCCATGCCGGCGGCGAGGCCACCCACCGAGAGCATCTTCTCTGACTGCACCATCATTTCTTCCAGGGACAGGCGCTGGGTGATGTCGTCGATCCGGATCACCACGCCGCGCCCGGCGCCGCCCATCAGCGGGTAGAAGGTCAGTGCGTAATGCTTGGGTTCGTCATCCTTGATCCAGGTGACCCGCTCGATCCGCTCCACGGTGTGTTGCTCTACCGTGGCCTTGATCTGCGGCAGGAACGGCTTGAGCGGCTGGAAGGCAAGGAAGATCGGCTGGTTCAACGCCTCGTCCAGACGGGTGCCGGAAAGCGCACTGGCTTCCTGGTTCCATTGGGTGACGTAGAGCTGCTCGTCGAGGGCGATCAGCGCCGAGGGCATCGAGTCGATGATGCTGTTGAGGTAATTCTGGAAACCGGTGAGCTTTTTCTCGATCTTGCTGCGCACCTGGACTTCCAGCTCCAGCTTGCGGTTGGTGTGGCGGGTTTCTTCCGCCAGGCCTTGGGCTTGATCGTAGGCGGCCTGGGAATCGTCCCGGGCGCGCTTGAGCTGCTGCTCGCGGGCTTCGATGCGCGAAAGCATGGTGTTGAAGGCTTCGGCGAGGCTGCCGATTTCATCGTGGTTGCCACGACCGGCGCGCAGGGCGTAGTTCTCTTCCCGGGTTACCTGGCGCGACAACTCTTCCAGTTCATGGATTGGCCGGGTAATCAGGCGCTTGATCTGTCGGGCAATCAGCAGCCATAGCAGCACGCTGAAAATCAGGATGCCCAGGCTGGCGGTGAAGGTCCCGGTGTAAAAGGCCACGGGCAGTTCGCTGCTGGCCACCAGCAACAAATGCCCGGACGGTTGGCCGGCGCGGGGAAGGGTGATCACCTGGTTGCTGCGAAACTCGGTGGCGCGCCAGGTTTCAATATCCCGGTAATTGTCTGGCAGGTGCAGGCGATTGGCATGTTGCAGCTGGGCCAGGCGCGTGCCTTCGCCGTCATATAAGGCTGCGGCCCGCAAGGGTGAGTAGCTGGTCAGTTCATCCAGCAGGGTTTGCGCCTTGAGCGGTGAGTCCAGGGACTCGGCGGCGAGCGAGGGGTTGGACACCAGCCGACCGATGGCCTGCAAGGCCTGAGGTGCCATGCTTTCCTGGGAGATCCAGTAGGCGGCGCTGATAAAGGTCAGGTTGGCCACCAGCAAGACGGTGGTCAACAAAACCAGCAGAGCCGCCAGCAGTTTTTGCCCAACCGGTAGATTTTCGAGACGCTGGCGCAGTGGCATCAAGGTTTTCGCTGCAAAGGAACAGGCAGGCAGGGTAGCGCGTGCTTCAGTCGCTGGGCAATCCGCGTGCAGACAGTCGCTGTACCAGGCGCGCCTGGAGTTGTTGCAGGTGCGGCAAGGTCAGTTGATGGCGTGCGGCCGCCTGGCAGGCGTAGCCCAGCAAATAGCTGATTTCGGTGCGTCGGGCACTGGCCACGTCCTGGTACATCGACGAGTAATTGGCTGCCGTGGCCTGGATCACCCGTTCCACTTCGCGTTGCAGGTCCTGCGCGGCAGCGGGTTGGCCGCAGCGTTCCAGCAGGTCGGCGAGTTCGGCGCACAAGGTGGCCACTTCACATTGATGGGCTTGCAGTTCGCCATTGCGGCATTCGTAGAGCACGGTCAGCGGGTTGATGGCGCAGTTCAGGGCCAGCTTGCGCCACAGGCGGGTGAGGATGTCGGTGCTCCATTCATGGGGAATGCCGGCCGCTTGCAGGTCATCCAGCCACAGCGGTGGGGTAGGGTGGCTCGCATCTCCCAGCCAGGTGTAGCCATGGCCGGCAAACACGACCCGCCAGTCGCCCTCGCGAAACGCGCCTTCGGTGCTGGAGGCGAAGATGCAGCGTGCCTGGGGCAGTTGGGCGGCGACCGCGTCCTGGCTGCCCAGTCCGTTTTGCAGCAGGATCAGTTCGGCGTCCGGTGCCAGTCGATGTTCAAGCTGTGCGACGGCCTCTTGGGCGTCGTAGGCCTTGCACGCCACCAGCAGGCGATGAATCGGTCCTGGGCTGTCGGAGGTTTCGCCGACGACCGGGTAAGTGTGGGCCACGCCATGCTCGACCAGCGTCAGGCCCTCGGCGGCCTGATAACTCGTCAGCCGCATGTGGTCCCGCAGGATCAGGCGCACGGGCAACCCGGCACGGGCCAGGCGGGCGGCCCACAATGTTCCGAGGCTGCCAGCGCCGAGGACATGCCAGGTGGTCGACATCAGTTTTTACTCCGTAAGGCTGCCCGCAGTGAACGAGGCGAAAGAACCGCTATAATGCCCGGGCATTTTAGCCTGGGCGTGCTCCATCTCTACTGAGCCGCGCCCCTTTTTATTGGAGAAATTACATGCCGTCGTTCGACGTGGTATCCGAACTGGACAAACACGAAGTCACCAACGCCGTCGAGAACGCCGTCAAGGAGCTGGATCGTCGCTATGACTTGAAGGGCAAGGGCAGCTTCGAGTTCAAGGAAAAGGACCTGACCGTCAACCTGACCGCGGAAGCCGATTTCCAGCTCGAAGCGATGATTGAGATCCTCAAGCTGTCGCTGGTCAAGCGCAAGATCGATGCGCAATGCCTTGAAATCAAGGATGCGTATGCCTCCGGCAAGCTGATGAAGCAGGAAGCCGTGCTCAAGGAAGGCATCGACAAGGAGCTGGCGAAGAAAATCGTCGCTCACGTCAAGGACGCGAAGCTCAAGGTCCAGGCCTCGATTCAAGGCGAGCAGGTGCGCATCACCGGCAAGAAGCGTGACGACTTGCAAGAGGCTATTGCTGCCTTGCGTGCCAAGACTTTCGACATGCCGCTGCAGTTCAATAACTTCCGTGACTGATAGCACTTTGGGGAACCTGTAGGCGTTTTTGACGTCCCACGCCCCAGAACCTGCGCCCACCATTGAGCCCTACGGGGCTCAATTGCATTTAGGGCCAATCAATATGCCGAGCATCCGGTAAACAGGAGAATGTAGATGGATTTGAACGCTGAAGTGGATCACCTGATCAAGACCTCTGAGTCGTGGTTACCGATGATCATGGAATACGGCAGCCGATTTTTGCTGGCCCTGGTCACCCTGGCCATCGGTTGGTGGCTGATCAACGTCTTGACCCACCGAGTCGGGCGTTTGCTGGCACTGCGTAATGCTGACCTGGCGCTGCAACACTTCATTACCAACCTTGCGAACATTGCGCTCAAAGTCATGCTGGTGGTCAACGTGGCCTCGATGATCGGCGTGGCAACCACTTCGTTCGTTGCCGCGATCGGTGCCGCCACCCTGGCCATCGGCCTGGCCTTGCAAGGCAGCCTGGCGAACTTCGCCGGCGGCGTGCTGATTCTGTTGTTCCGCCCGTTCCGCATTGGTGACTGGATCGAAGCCCAGGGCACTTCCGGTACCGTCGACAGCATCCAGATCTTTCACACCGTGTTGCGCACCGGCGACAACAAGACGGTGATCATCCCAAACGGCAGCCTGTCCAACGGCCTGATTACCAACACCAACCGTCAGCCGACCCGCAAGGTGGTGTTTGATGTGGGTGTCGACTATGAAGCCGACCTGCAGAAGGCCCGCGAAGTGTTGCTGGAACTGGCCAAGGATCCACGTGTACTGGCTGATCCTGCGCCGGCAGCCGTGATTTCTACCTTGGGCGACAGTTCGATCACTGTATCCCTGCGGGTCTGGACCAAGACTGCGGATTATTGGGATGTGATGTTTATGTTCAATGAACTGGCACGTGACCGTTTGAAAGCCGCGGGGATTGATATTCCATTTCCGCAGCGGGTTATTCGCGTGATGCAGGAAAGTGCAGTGAAGTAAACGTGCGACGTGCGGATTAAACTTGTCTGGTGTGTCAGGTTTATTCGCGGGATTGAACTAGATAGCTAGCTTGCTAGTTATCCGGTTGTTGAGATTAAGTTGCAATAAAAAAGCCGCTCACTTGCGAACAAGTGAGCGGCTTTTTAGTTAGAGCCGAGGCCCTAAGTCATCGTTGTAATCAAACTGCCAATTACAAGATGTTCAGCGGGTATTGCGCGATCAGACGCAGTTCGTCGATAGACGCCGAACCGTAGTACACACCATCGCTGGAGCGATAAGTGGCTTGACGTACACGCAGGCTCAGGTCTTTAGCCGGGCCGCTCTGGATCACGTACTTGGCTTCGATGTCACGTTCCCACTCTTTGCCGTTCGAGGTGTCGGCGGTGTTGGCGCCGGTACCTTTAACGTAGCGAGTCATGAAGCTCAGGCCTGGCACGCCAAACGTGGCCATGTTCAGGTCGTAGCGAGCCTGGAAGGACTTCTCGTCTTCAGCGTTGAAGTCGGAACGAGCGATGGAGTTGGCAAGGAAGATCGTGCCGCCGCCGTCTACGCCGTAACCGTAGTCACCGTCACCGCTAACCTTCTGGTAGGCCAGGGTAAAGGTGTGAGCCTGGATGGTGTACGCGCCTTGCAAGCTGTAGGCACGGTTATCCAGTTTGGTGGTGCCGTCCTTTTCAGCCCGTTGCAGGCCAGCGCCATCACTTTTGGTGCTGTAGATGTTGAAGTCGACTGCCAGGGACTGTTCATTGCTAAGCGCATGGGTCCAGTTCAGGTTGGCGTAGGTTTTCTTCCAGTAGTCTTCGGTCTTCGCGTAGTAGAGGCTGGCGCTGACTTCTGGAGTGAGGGCGTAGACGCCACCGATGAAGTCAGTTTTTGTCAGGCCCAGGCTGTCGCGGTAGGTCTGGGCTTGCGCCACGCTCGACGTGAAGTGACCGCCTTCGAGTTTCAGGCCCTTGATCTCGTTGCTGGTCAGCGAGATACCCTGTGGCAATTCAGGCAGCAGACGGCTGTCATCGGAAGCGAACACAGGTGCGGTGGTGTACTGGTCGCCGACTTTCAGGACCGTATCGGAGATACGGAACTTAACAGCGCCGCCGCCTTTGGAGTAATCATCCTCAGAGCGACCGTCGGAGCCCGTTGGAAACAGGCCAGTACCGGAACGACCCTTGCCGCTGTCCAGTTTGACGCCCAACAGACCGATCACGTCGACACCCACACCGATGGTGCCTTGGGTGAAGCCCGACTGGTACAGGCCATTGAAGCCCAGGCCGGTTTCGTTGACGCGGCTTTTGCCGGTGTCGTTGTTACGGAAGTCGCGGCCAAAGTTCAGGAGGCGAGTGTTGATGCTGAAAGTACTGTCTTCAACAAAGCCTTTGGAGTCGTCCTGAGAGGACGCCATTGCGAACTGCGAGGTGCCTGCTGAAACAGCCAGGGCGATCATGCTCCACTTCATCACGCGCATCGTGATTTGCTCCTTTGGTTTTAGGAAGAGTACTGCCGTCCCACCTATATTTTTGTCTGGGCGGCTCTTTCTTTTTTGTGTCGGCGCAAAGTTATATCACGCAGACATTATTGACGATACTTGCACATCTATCCTTTCAGCTTCTTTACGGGCCTGTCGTAAATTGCTAGCTCCATGTCGCAAATTCACAGTCCGTTTGGAACCGGACTGACAACTTCAATACTGTTTAAAAGCGTTGAGTCGGGTAAGGAATATCCCTTCTCAAAGTTTTAACTCTTCCTTGAAAAGCATTGAACCGCTGTTGTTTTCCGTCGCGAAACACCTGCTTCCTGCCGGTGCCGTTGTCGACGATACAACGGTGAATGCAACAAGCGTGCACAAACCGAAAACCGAATGTGATTTTTTCGTGAAAATTGTCAACGCCGTGTAAAAACCGCATAAGCACGGGCTTTTTACGCCGATTGGTTTGGCCTTGACGCGCCTGCTGTGCTCCTGTTGGGTGGTGCATAAAACCTGCACCAGAGCAAAACGTTACCGGTTCACCCCGTTCGGTGGGTAGTCGGCGGATCCCTTTGAAGCACAAATGGGTCATTTTGGTGCGATTGTTCCCGGTCTGCGTTTTTGCCTCAGGGTAGTGTTCCTATCCTGAGAGCCCTCTGGCTCAAGGTCTTTAAGCGTGTCCTACGTCCTGACTTTGACTGGGATTGGATGCATTGGTCATTTAGCGTAGCTGAAATATTGGTCTGTCTCGAAATGGTGCGCTTTTTTTCGCGGCGTCCTGTTTGGGCGCGTATCTGGCCTGATGCATTCGCCGTGAAGCGCCCGGCATTCGCAGGTATGCTGGGCGCCTGAAACCTGACCCGCCGAACGGGAGTGACTGCTGTGTTCGCCTTAGATCCACGTCTTCAACAAGACACCTTGCCCATCGGGGATTTCCCCCTGTGCCGGCTGCTGCTGTCCAATGACTCGAATTACCCTTGGTTTATCCTGGTGCCGCGCATCGACGGTATCAGCGAAGTGTTTCAACTGGATGTCGCTGACCAGCAGCGCGTGTGGCAAGAAAGCACGGCGCTGGCGCAGTTGCTTAATGAAGGGTTTGGCGCCGACAAAATGAATATCGGTGCGCTGGGTAATGTGGTCAGCCAACTGCATGTGCATGTGATCGTGCGCAAGCGCGATGACGCCGCCTGGCCGGCGCCGGTCTGGGGCAAGCATCCGGCGAAGCCTTACAGCGACGAGCAAGTGGCGGCGATTCGTGCGCGTCTGCGCGAGATCCTGCCGGCCGGCTTCGCGTTTCTGGAGGCTTGAGCCATGGACCTTCAAGACCGCGTGACCGACCTGGAAAGCCGCCTGGCCTTTCAGGACGACACTATTGAAACCCTCAATGACATCCTGGTCACCCAGCAGCGGGCGGTTGAACGCCTGCAGATGCAGATGACTGCACTGCTCAAGCGCCAGGAAGAAATGGGCGGCCAGTTCGAGTCGTCTGAGGAAGAGGCGCCGCCGCCTCACTATTAATGAGGCAGGGGTGAGAATCCCCAGGCATAAAAAAACCGCGATGCAGCCAGGCTGCATCGCGGTTTTTTGTTTCGGGGGGCTGAAATCAGCGACGCGGCAATGCCGCGATCACATCTTCGGCTTGCAGGCCCTTGTCACGATTCATCACGGAGAACTCCACGCGCTGGCCTTCCACCAGGACGCGATGGCCTTCGCCGCGAATCGCCCGGAAGTGGACGAAGATATCGTCGCCCGAATCCCGGGAAATAAAGCCGAAGCCCTTGGAGGTGTTGAACCACTTCACGGTACCGGTATCCCGGTTGGTCATGTCGTAGCTTTGCGACGCTGCGGCCGGCGAGGAACGGTAAAAACTGATGGCCAGATGAAGAACGATGGCGACCAGTGCTATTGCCAGGCTGAGCAGGACGGCCGGGTGGCCACCGACTTCAGGCATAGGCGCCAGCAGGGTGAGGGTTTGCACGACAACAGCCAGGACCAGCAGGGCGCTGACCAGGTTTTGCAGTTGATGACGCGGGCCTTTGTTCCAGTAAGGAATGACTGGAGCCAGTGTCAGGTTAAGAAGACCAAAGAAGGTCAGGTAGAGAGCGTCAGGTTGCTGCAGGTAAGGCAGGGTTTCTGAGCGCAGGCTGGGGATAAAGGACAGCAGCAAAGCTGCAGCGCCCGTTAGCAGGTGGACGATTTTCAACATTTTGATTAACTCACGTTAAGACGGATCACGAGGAAGAGCTGACTGGCACGGTTCGCTTCTGAACAATGGGAGGCGTTGGGCACGTACACGGGTATCAGCCTATGTCGCTGCCGCGAAAAATAACGACGGCGACACGCTGCCTATTTAACAGCAAAGCCTGTGCCTACTCAAATCAAGCATTTCGGGCTGTTGCAAGGCGCGGGGGCATTTGCGCGCCAAACGCTTGTCCTAGACAGGTGCGGGATTTTTCGTCGGCGGCGGGTAATTTTTCTTGCAGGGCTCAAAGCCTTGCCTGCCGTGCAGACGCGCGCTGCAAGGGGCGATTTGCCGCAGGTAGAGCGGGCCAGTCGGGCTGCACAAGGCCGGTACTCTTGCTAGAGTGGTCCTGCACCTGATCAATGAATTTTTTATCAATTGAAGGGGAAACACATGGCAATCGATATTGGTATCAGTGAAGAAGACCGTAAATCAATCGTTGACGGACTTTCGCGCCTGCTTTCCGATACCTATGTACTTTACCTGAAGACCCACAACTTCCATTGGAACGTAACGGGCCCCATGTTTCGTACGCTGCACTTGATGTTTGAAGAGCAGTACAACGAACTGGCGCTGGCGGTGGATTCAATTGCAGAGCGTATTCGCGCCCTGGGTTTTCCTGCGCCGGGTGCTTATTCGGTGTACGCGCGACTTTCTTCCATCAAGGAAGAAGAGGGTGTGCCGAGCGCTGAAGACATGATCAAGCAACTGGTCGAAGGCCAGGAAGCCGTTACCCGGACTGCCCGGGGTATCTTCCCGTTGTTGGACAAAGTCAGCGATGAACCTACTGCGGACTTGCTGACACAGCGTATGCAAGTTCATGAAAAAACCGCTTGGATGTTGCGCTCCCTGCTCGAAAACAAGTAACACCGGTGGCGGGTGGGCGTCGAGCTGACGCCCCTCGCGTGCCTGTTTTCCGGCGATGTCCCTGATTCTGCGAGCTTCCTGATACACGCGTTGGCTTGTCCTACGGTGATCAGCTCCCTGTCTTCTGGCTGCACTTGTCTTCTTGATGTTCTATAGCTCAACGGCCAACGACAACACTGATGAGTGGCCGTCAGGCAATGGAGTGTCAAGTGTATGTCACGCGGAGCAGGTAATGGAGTTATGGAAACGTGCGGGTTGCACAAGATAAAGGTAGATCCCTTTGCCAAGGGGTTCGATATGAACTTGGCGAGGCCATTGTCCCGGTCCGTTCGGCTTAATGGTTTTTCGACGTGTTTGCGACTTGAAGAGGTGTATTGGAATATCCTCACGGAGATAGCCAGGATCAATACGTGTTCGGTCAGTGCGCTGCTGTCTTACGTGGACCGTGAAGTGCACTTGCGATACGGCGGTGTAAAGAACTTCAGTGGTCTGGTCAGGGTAGTTTGTGTGGTTCATGTATTGAAAGGGCGCCTTGACGCGCCGGGTGTCCATCCGGACCTGGCATGATCCTTGTGCCGGCCGCCAGGCTCGGGATTGCCCCGGGTCGGGCGCCTGGCAGAAGCGTGCTGCCACCACCTATATAAAGAGCAGCGCGCCGCTACGGCTGCACAGCCTCGATTTACCAGATATAATCCCGGGCTTTGCTGCGCATGCCGGGACTTTCCCACGGGATAGAGTCAGGGCAGGGCGTGGCGCAGTAATGATCTGATCGCCGAGACATCTCCATGCCCATGTACGACTATCAATGCGCTTCCTGTGGTCATCAGTTGGAAGCCATTCAGAAGATCAGCGCCGCGCCGCTGGTCGATTGCCCGGCCTGCCAGGCACCGGAGCTTAAAAAGATGTTGTCCATGCCGGGCTTCCGCCTGAGTGGCAATGGCTGGTACGAGACTGATTTCAAGACCGGTACAAAAAAGAATCTGGCCGGCGGCGACAAAGCAGACTGAGTTGAACTCTACGCGCAGGCTCCTGCATTATCCGTCACCTGACTTAGCTGTACGGTGATGAGGCAGGCCTCCACTGAATTTCGAATTACGAGAAGCGAAACCACTATCATGATGCGCAGCCACTATTGCGGCCAACTGAACGAGACCCTGGAAGGTCAGGAAATCACCCTTTGCGGATGGGTTCACCGTCGCCGCGACCACGGCGGGGTGATCTTCCTCGATATCCGTGATCGTGATGGTCTGGCCCAGGTGGTGTTCGATCCGGACCGCGCCGAGAGCTTCGCCGCCGCCGACCGCGTGCGCAGCGAGTACGTCGTGAAGATCACCGGCAAGGTTCGCCTGCGTCCGGCCGGTGCCACCAACGCCAATATGGCGTCGGGCATGATCGAAGTGCTGGGTTACGAGCTGGAAGTGCTGAACGAGTCGGAAACCCCGCCGTTCCCACTCAACGAGTTCTCCGACGTTGGCGAAGAAACCCGCCTGCGTTATCGCTTCCTGGACCTGCGTCGCCCGGAAATGGCCGAGAAGCTGCGTCTGCGTTCGCGCATGACCACCAGCATCCGTCGCTTCCTGGACGAAAACGGCTTCCTCGACGTCGAGACGCCGATCCTGACCCGTGCTACCCCGGAAGGCGCTCGCGACTACCTGGTGCCGAGCCGTACCCACGCCGGTTCCTTCTTCGCGTTGCCGCAATCGCCACAGCTGTTCAAGCAGCTGCTGATGGTTGCCGGCTTCGACCGTTACTACCAGATCGCCAAATGCTTCCGTGACGAAGACCTGCGGGCCGACCGCCAGCCGGAATTCACCCAGATCGACATCGAGACCAGTTTCCTCGATGAAAAAGAGATCATGGGCATCACCGAGCAAATGATCCGCAACCTGTTCAAGGAAGTGCTGGACCTGGAGTTCGGCGAATTCCCGCACATGACCTTCGAAGAAGCCATGCGCCGTTACGGTTCCGACAAGCCTGACCTGCGTAACCCGCTGGAACTGGTTGACGTTGAAGACCAACTCAAAGACGTCGACTTCAAAGTGTTCAGCGGTCCGGCCAACGACCCGAAATGCCGTATTGCCGCGCTGCGCGTTCCTGGCGCTGCGAGCATGCCGCGCAAGCAGATCGACGACTACACCAAGTTCGTCGGCATCTACGGTGCCAAGGGCCTGGCGTACATCAAGGTCAACGAGCGCGCCAAGGGCGTTGAAGGCCTGCAGTCGCCAATCGTCAAGAACATCCCTGAAGCCAACCTCAACGTGATCCTTGATCGCGTTGGTGCGGTCGATGGCGACATCGTGTTCTTCGGCGCCGACAAGTCGAAGATCGTCAGCGAAGCACTGGGTGCACTGCGGATCAAGGTCGGTAACGACCTGAACCTGCTGACCTGCAAGTGGGCGCCGATGTGGGTTGTCGACTTCCCGATGTTCGAAGAGAACGACGACGGCAGCTTCAGTGCCCTGCACCACCCGTTCACCGCGCCGAAGTGCACGCCGCAAGAGCTCGAGGCCAACCCGGCTGGCGCTCTTTCCCGTGCCTACGACATGGTGCTGAACGGCACCGAGCTGGGTGGCGGTTCGATCCGTATCCACCGCAAGGAAATGCAGCAATCGGTCTTCCGCCTGCTGGGCATCAACGAAGATGAGCAGCAAGAGAAGTTCGGCTTCCTGCTCGACGCCCTGAAATACGGCGCACCACCCCACGGCGGCCTGGCCTTCGGCCTGGACCGTCTGGTGATGCTGATGACCGGTGCGCAGTCGATCCGTGAAGTGATTGCCTTCCCGAAAACCCAAAGTGCTGCCGACGTGATGACGCAAGCACCGGGTGTGGTGGATGCCAAGGCACTGCGCGAGCTGCATATCCGTCTGCGCGAAGCACCAAAGGCTGAGTAAGGCCGCAGCGTGAAAGCGCCATAAGGTTTTACATTGTCAGCTAAGGGCGCATCTTCGGATGCGCCTTTGCGTTAGAAGGGCTGTACGTTAAAGAGGGAAGTCCCGCCTGGGGCGGGATCGACAGGTTTCTACAGAATTTCGGAGTTGTGTTATGGCTGGTCATTCCAAGTGGGCGAACATCAAGCACCGCAAAGAGCGTCAGGATGCCAAGAAAGGCAAGATCTTCACCAAGTGGATTCGCGAGCTGACCGTCGCTGCGCGCCAAGGTGGCGGTGACCCGGGTTCCAACCCGCGTTTGCGCCTGGCCCTGGACAAGGCCCTCGGTGCCAACATGAGCCGCGACATCATCGACCGCGCCGTGGCCCGTGGTGCCGGTGCGGCCGATACCGACGACATGGTCGAGCTGAGCTACGAAGGCTACGGCCCGGGTGGCGTGGCGGTGATGGTCGAGTGCATGACCGACAACCGCAACCGTACTGCGGCCGCCGTGCGCCATGCATTCAGCAAGTGTGGCGGCAACCTGGGCACCGACGGTTCGGTGGCCTACCTGTTTGAGCGCAAGGGGCAGATTTCCTTCGCGCCGGGCGTTGACGAAGATGCACTGATCGAAGCCGCGATGGAGGCAGATGCCGACGACGTGGTGACCAACGAAGACGGTTCCATCGACGTGTTTACCTCGTTCGCGGGTTTCTACTCTGTGCGTAACGCTCTGGAAGCAGCCGGTTTCAAAGGTACCGATGCGGAAATCGTGATGCTGCCCACCACCAGCGCCGAGCTGGACCTGGATGGGGCGCAGAAGGTGCTCAAGATGCTCGACATGCTTGAAGACCTGGATGACGTGCAGAACGTCTATTCCAATGCCGATATCCCGGAATCGGTGGCCGAACAGCTAGGCTGAGGGATGATGCAGATCTAATGTGGGAGCGGGCTTGCTCGCTCCCACATTTCGACCTTCGCTATATCAAGAATTTTTTACCCAATCCGCAGGCGTTATGACTCTAATCCTAGGTATCGACCCCGGTTCGCGAATCACCGGCTTTGGCGTGGTCCAACAGACCCCGCGAGGCTGCGTGTACGTGGCGTCGGGCTGTATCCGTACCGGCGCCGGCGAGCTGGCCGAGCGCTTGCAGATCGTTTATCGCGGCGTGCGTGAAGTGATCCAGACCTACGGCCCGGTCACCATGGGCATCGAAAAAGTGTTTATGGCAAAAAACGCCGACTCGGCTTTAAAGCTCGGCCAGGCCCGCGGTGCGGCCATCGTTGCCGGTGCCGAGGAGGGCATGGAGATCGCTGAATACACCGCGACCCAGGTCAAGCAAGCCGTGGTCGGTACCGGTGCCGCGAATAAGGAGCAGGTGATGATGATGGTCATGCACATGCTCAAGCTCACCGCCAAACCGCAAATCGATGCCTCTGACGCCCTGGCCATTGCCATTTGCCACGCCCATACCCGCTCCAGCCTGATGCCCCATGGCCTGGGTACGGCACGCAGTCGTGGCGGCCGGCTGCGTCTCTGATAGCATCAGCGCAATCATTCTGCGTGGGGTGCATGAACGGCCTGTACTGTCGGCCGGCATGCCCGCGTTATTACCGGTCAGGCCTTGATCTGAGCCGATTCTTAAGGATTCGAACGTGATTGGACGCTTGCGCGGCACCCTGGCTGAGAAACAGCCGCCGCACCTGATTCTGGATGTAAACGGGCTGGGCTATGAGCTGGAAGTGCCCATGACCACCCTCTACCGCCTACCGTCGGTCGGTGAACCGCTGACCCTGCACACCCATCTGGTGGTGCGCGAAGACGCACAATTGCTCTATGGTTTCATTGGCAAGCGTGACCGGGACTTCTTCCGTGAGCTGATCCGCCTCAACGGCGTGGGCCCGAAGCTGGCGTTGGCGCTGATGTCCAGCCTCGAAGTCGATGAGCTGGTGCGCTGCGTGTCGGCCCAGGACACCTCGGCGCTGACCAAGGTGCCAGGCGTCGGCAAGAAAACCGCCGAGCGCTTGCTGGTGGAGCTCAAGGACCGCTTCAAGGCCTGGGAGGTCGTGCCGAGCATGTTCGCCCTGGTGCCTAACCAGCCGGATGCGCCGGGTGTGCCGGTGGCCAGTGCCGAAAGCGATGCAGTCAGTGCGCTGATCTCCCTGGGCTACAAGCCCCAAGAGGCGAGCAAGGCCGTGTCGGCCATCAAGGACAAGAACCTGAGCAGCGAAGACATGATCCGCCGCGCCCTGAAGGGAATGATTTAAGTGATTGAAGCTGATCGTCTGATCGCGGCCACCGGCCCCCGTGACCGTGAAGAAGTCCAGGACCGGGCGATTCGCCCCCTGAGCCTTGCCGAATACATCGGCCAGCCCACCGTGCGTGAGCAGATGGAGCTGTTCATCCAGGCCGCGCGCGGGCGTAGCGAATCCCTGGACCACACGTTGATTTTCGGTCCGCCGGGCCTGGGCAAGACCACCCTGGCCAACATCATTGCCCAGGAAATGGGCGTGTCGATCAAGTCCACCTCCGGCCCTGTGCTGGAACGCCCGGGTGACCTGGCGGCGCTGTTGACCAACCTGGAACCCCACGACGTACTGTTCATCGACGAGATCCACCGGCTTTCGCCCATCGTCGAAGAAGTGTTGTACCCGGCCATGGAAGACTTCCAGCTGGACATCATGATTGGCGAAGGCCCGGCCGCGCGCTCGATCAAGCTCGACTTGCCGCCGTTCACCCTGGTGGGGGCCACCACCCGTGCGGGCATGCTGACGAACCCGCTGCGAGACCGTTTCGGGATTGTTCAACGTCTAGAGTTCTATAGCACGGCGGATCTGGCGACTATTGTCAGCCGTTCGGCGAATATCCTCGGTCTGCCACTGGACCCGGAAGGCGCGTTTGAAATCGCCCGTCGCGCCCGTGGTACGCCGCGGATTGCCAACCGGTTGCTGCGACGGGTGCGCGACTTTGCCGAAGTACGGGCCAAGGGGCATATCACCAAGCCCGTGGCAGACCTGGCGCTGAACCTGCTGGATGTGGATGAGCACGGCTTTGATCACCAGGACCGGCGCCTGCTGCTGACCATGATCGAGAAGTTCGACGGTGGCCCGGTGGGTGTGGACAGCCTCGCGGCAGCCATCAGCGAAGAGCGGCATACGATTGAGGATGTACTGGAACCGTACCTGATCCAGCAGGGCTATATCATGCGTACGCCGAGGGGGCGTGTGGTCACCCGGCATGCCTATCTGCACTTTGGGTTAAACATTCCGTCACGATTGGGCGAGATGCCCGTAGTAGACGAATTCCTCGATGCAGTAGACGATTAAAAACGCTTGGCGATTCGATTTATTCGGCGTTTGTGCTGTCCTAGTGGCTGGCGTCGTCATTCTTTCGTTAGAAATGTGCCACAGAATGAAAAACAGTTGCCTGGCCGGATTGGCAACCTGAGGAGTAAGCACTAGAGTATGCGCGCGCAAAACGGGGATCAGTCGTTCGCACATCGCTGTCGCGTTTATTACGAGGACACCGATGCCGGCGGCATCGTTTATTACGTCAATTACCTAAAGTTCATGGAGCGGGCTCGAACCGAGCGGCTACGGGAGCTGGGCTTTGCCCAATCCCAGCTGGCAGGGGAGGACCTGTTGTTTGTCGTGCATTCCAGCGAGGCGCGTTACTACGCGCCGGCGCGACTGGACGATGAATTGCTGGTCAGCGCAGAAATAACCGAATTGAACCGTGCCAGCCTGCGCTTTAAACAGCAGGTCAGGCGGGCTACGGATGCAACGCTGCTCTGTGAGGGGCAGTTCCTGGTGGCCTGTGTTCGCACCAATAGTTTGAAACCCCGGGCCATTCCCGAAGCTCTACGCACGGCCTTTGCCGGCGTGAGCGGCGCGGGTAAACATTCAGAGCAGGAGATTTAGCGTGGAACCTACCGTCGTCGACCATTCCTCCATGTGGAGCCTGGTCAGCAATGCCAGTGTCGTGGTTCAACTGGTGATGCTGATCCTGGTAGCCGCATCGGTTACCTCTTGGGTCATGATTTTTCAGCGCAGCAACCTGCTGCGTGCCGGTCGACGTGCCCTGGAGAGCTTCGAAGAGCGCTTCTGGTCGGGTATCGACCTGTCCAAACTGTATCGCCAGGCCGGCAGCAACCCGGACCCGGATTCGGGCGTCGAGCAGATCTTCCGTGCCGGCTTCAAGGAATTCTCCCGTCTGCGCCAGCAGCCAGGCGTTGATCCGGAAGCGGTCATGGAAGGCGTGGCCCGTGCCATGCGCGTAGCGATTTCCCGCGAAGAAGAAAAGCTTGAGCAAAGCCTGCCGTTCCTCGCCACCGTAGGTTCCGTCAGCCCGTACATCGGCTTGTTTGGTACCGTGTGGGGGATCATGAACTCCTTCCGTGGCCTGGCCCAGGCCCAGCAAGCGACCCTGGCCACCGTGGCCCCGGGTATCGCCGAAGCGCTGATCGCCACCGCCATCGGCCTGTTCGCAGCTATTCCCGCAGTAATCGCCTACAACCGTTTTGCCGCTCGTGGCGAAACCTTGATCAGCCGTTACTACACCTTCGCCGATGAATTCCAGGCGATCCTGCACCGTAAAGTGCACACCAGCGAAGAATAAGCAGGTAATTCCCAATGGCTTTAATCGCTCGAGCTCGCAAAAAGCGCAAGCCGGTCGCCGAGATGAACGTAGTGCCTTACATCGACGTGATGCTGGTGCTGCTGGTTATCTTCATGGTGACCGCGCCGATGCTCAATCAGGGCGTGAAGGTTGATCTGCCCAAGGTTTCCAGCGAAGCCTTGCCGCAGGACAACAACACCCAGGTCCTGACCATTTCGATCAAGGCTGACAAGACCTATTACTGGAACCTTGGCAGCGAAGTCGACACTCAGAAACAGCAGGACAAGGCCATGACCTTGCCGCAGATGACTGATGCTGTGACCAAGATCATTCGCGCCGGCAACGAAGGTGGCAAGCACACCCAGGTGTTCATCCGCGGCGACAAGGTCGTCGACTATGGCTCCGTGATGGGCGCCATGGGCGGGCTGCAGAAGGCCGGCGTCGGTAACGTTGGCTTGATTACCGAGGCGCCCTGATGCACCAACAGCGAGAGCCGTCCGCCTCGGAAAGCTTCTTCTGGCCTAGCGTCTGGGCGATTGCCCTGCACGTCCTGGTGTTTGGCATGCTGTTTGTCAGCTTTGCCATGACCCCGGACCTGCCGCCAGCCAAGCCGATCGTGCAGGCGACCCTGTATCAGCTGAAATCGAAAAGCCAGGCCACCACCCAGACCAATCAGAAGATTGCGGGTGAGGCCCAGAAGTCGGCTGCGCGCCAGACTGAAGTCGAGCAGATGGAACAGAAGAAGGTCGAGCAGGAAGCGGTGAAGGCTGCTGCGGAACAAAAGAAAGAAGAGGCGGCTCAAAAGGCCGAGGAATCGAAAAAGGCTGACGAGGCGAAGAAAGCTGACGAGGCTAAAAAGGCTGATGAAGCCAAGAAAGCCGATAAAGCTGCCGAAGCCAAGAAGGCTGAAGAGAAACAATTGGCTGATATAGCCAAGAAGAAATCTGAAGAAGAAGCCAAGAAAGCTGCTGAAGAAGAGGCCAAGAAAAAGGCCGCTGAAGACGCGAAGAAAAAGATAGTCGAAGACGCGAAGAAGAAAGCCGCGGACGACGCCAAGAAGAAAGCTGAAGCTGACGAGGCGAAAAAGAAAATCGCCGACGATGCGAAGAAGAAAGCTGCCGCCGACGCCTCCAAGAAAAAGGCCCAGGAAGCAGCACGTAAATCGACCGAAGACAAAAAGGCCCAGGCCTTGGCCGATTTGCTTTCCGACACGCCGCAGCGCCAGCAAGCCTTGGCCGATGAACGTGGTGACGAAGTCGCGGGCAGTTTCGATGACCTGATTCGTTCACGGGCAGCGGAAGGGTGGACCCGTCCTCCTTCGGCACGCAAAGGCATGACAGTAGTGCTGCAGATCGGCATGTTGCCGGACGGTACGGTGACTTCGGTCGGCGTGGCCAAGTCCAGTGGCGACGGTTCGTTCGACAGTTCGGCGGTAGCAGCGGTCAAGAACATTGGCCGGTTGACCGAGATGCAGGGAATGAAACCAAGCGACTTCGCTCCCTACCGTTCATTCAAGATGACATTCACACCTGAGGATCTAGCCTTGTGAGAAACCTTCTTCGAGGAATGCTTGTCGTTATTTGCTGCATGGCAGGGATAGCGGCGGCGGATGAAAAGAACATCCTGGTCACCAGCGGTAGCGATCGGGCCACCCCGATCGCCGTTGTACCGTTTGGCTGGCAGGGCGGCAGCGTGCTGCCGGACGACATGTCGCAGATCATCAGCGATGACCTGCGCAACTCCGGTTACTACGCACCGATCGACAAAGGCAACATGATCAGCCAGCCGACCCAGGCCAGCGAAGTCATCTTCCGCGACTGGAAAGCGCTGAACGCCCAGTACCTGATGGTGGGCAGCATCACGCCTGCCGGCGGTCGCCTGCAGATCCAGTACACGTTGTTCAACGTCGCGACCGAGCAGCAAGTGCTGACCGGCAGCGTGTCGGGCACCACGGATCAACTGCGGGACATGGCGCACTACATCTCCGACCAGTCGTTTGAAAAGCTGACCGGGATCAAGGGTGCCTTCTCGACTCGCCTGCTTTATGTAACGGCAGAGCGTTTTTCGGTAGACAACACTCGCTACACGCTGCAGCGCTCCGACTATGACGGCGCTCGCGCAGTGACGCTGCTGCAATCCCGTGAGCCGATCCTGTCGCCACGCTTTGCACCCGATGGCAAGCGTATCGCCTATGTGTCCTTTGAACAGAAGCGTCCACGGATCTTCGTTCAGCACATTGATACCGGTCGCCGTGAGCAGATCACCAACTTTGAAGGCCTGAATGGCGCGCCAGCCTGGTCGCCGGATGGTTCGCGACTGGCATTCGTATTGTCCAAAGATGGCAACCCGGACATCTACGTGATGAACATGGCTTCGCGCCAACTGAGCCGTGTTACCAGTGGCCCGGGCATCAACACCGAACCGTTCTGGGGCAAGGATGGTTCGACCATCTACTTCACCTCAGACCGTGGTGGCAAGCCGCAAGTCTACAAAACCAGCGTGAGCGGCGGCGGCGCCGAACGAGTGACCTTTATTGGTAACTACAACGCTGCACCGAAGCTTTCGGCTGATGAAAAGACGTTGGTGATGATTCACCGTCAGGATGGTTTCACTAATTTCCGGGTTGCGGCCCAGGATTTGCAGCGTGGAACGGTAAAAATCCTTACAGATACCAACCTTGATGAGTCAGCTACTGTTGCGCCCAACGGCACCATGGTAATCTACGCCACCCGCCAGCAGGGCCGGGGAGTCTTGATGCTCGTGTCCATTAATGGACGCGTAAGGCTCCCGCTTCCTACCGCACAAGGCGAAGTCAGAGAACCGTCCTGGTCCCCTTACCTGAACTGACGCGGCGCTACAAAAAGAAGTACTTAACACACTGGGGTTCATTAGGAGTTTCACGATGGAAATGCTGAAGTTTGGTAAGTTTGCTGCTCTGGCTCTGGCTCTGTCCGTAGCCGTTGGTTGCTCGTCTAAAGGCGGCGACAATGCCGGTGAAGGCGCAGCTGTTGATCCAAACGCTGGTTACGGCGCTAACACTGGTGCAGTTGACGGCTCCCTGAGCGAAGAAGCTGCTCTGCGCGCTATCACCACTTTCTACTTCGAATACGACAGTTCGGACCTGAAGCCAGAAGCCATGCGCGCTCTGGACGTTCACGCGAAGGACCTGAAAGCTAACGGCGCTCGCGTTGTTCTGGAAGGTAACACCGACGAACGTGGTACTCGTGAGTACAACATGGCACTGGGCGAGCGTCGTGCGAAAGCCGTTCAGCGCTACCTGGTACTGCAAGGTGTTGCTCCGGGCCAACTGGAACTGGTTTCCTACGGTAAAGAGCGTCCAGTTGCTACTGGCCACGACGAGCAGTCCTGGGCTCAAAACCGTCGCGTCGAACTGCGTAAGTAATTCGTCATGCGAACGTGCCGTCGTGCTCTAACTGTATTGGCTCTCAGCCTGGCACCGCTTGCGGTGTGGGCTGCGGTTCCTGTGGAAGATAGCAACTCTGGCTATAACAATAGCGGGAGCAGTTATCCCCCAGCGGGTTATGGCACGAACGGCGCCTATGCCGGGGGCGCGGCTACGGCCGCGCCTTCGGCACAGGGCGAACTGTTCAACCAGCTGCAACGCATGCAGGATCAATTGTCGCAGCAACAAGGCACGATTGAAGTTCTGCAGAATCAAGTGAACCAGCTGAAGCAAGAAGGCCTGGAGCGTTACCAGGATCTTGATCGACGTATTGGAGCCGGCGTTACACCAGCCGCCACTCCTGATAATTCTTCTGCCGGTGGCGCCGCAAGCGCCGCCGGTGGTGCAGCAGCAGGGGCCGCGGCTGCGAGCCAAGCCCCTGCCGCCAGCAGCGAACCGGGTGATCCGGCGAAGGAAAAGCTGTATTACGACGCAGCCTTCGACCTGATCAAGGCCAAGGATTTCGATAAGGCCAGCCAGGCTTTTACCGCATTCCTGCGCAAATACCCGAACAGCCAGTACGCGGGCAACGCCCAGTACTGGTTGGGTGAGGTGAACCTGGCCAAGGGTGACCTGCAAGGTGCAGGTCAAGCGTTTGCCAAGGTCAGCCAGCTGTACCCCAAGCACGCCAAGGTGCCGGACTCGCTGTACAAACTCGCTGACGTAGAGCGCCGCCTGGGTCATACCGACAAGGTCAAAGGCATTCTGCAGCAGGTGGTGGCTCAATATCCGGGTACCTCCGCTGCTCAGTTGGCACAGCGGGATCTGCAACGCATGTAAGCGTTGCAACCCGTTCAGAAGAAACCCGCGCCCTGCGCGGGTTTTTTCGTTAGAATCCACGCCCTTTTATGACACACGCTTCCTGGGGTTTACGCGTTGGCGCAATTCCTTGAAGTGCCTGACGGAGGCGGACAGCCTGTTTAGCTGTTACGCCCGTGGCGACTATGCAAGACACATTACGTATCACCGAAGTTTTTTACTCGTTGCAGGGTGAAACGCGCACTGCCGGGCTGCCCACTGTATTTGTGCGCCTCACCGGTTGCCCGCTGCGTTGCCAGTACTGCGACAGCGCCTACGCCTTCAGCGGCGGCACCGTGCGTACCCTTGACGACATTCTCGAGCAAGTAGCCGGTTACCGGCCGCGCTATGTCTGTGTTACCGGTGGCGAGCCACTGGCACAGCCTAATGCCATTCCGCTGCTCAAGCAGTTGTGTGACGCCGGTTACGAGGTGTCCCTGGAAACCAGCGGCGCCCTGGATATTGCCGCGGTAGACCCTCGCGTCAGCCGGGTTGTTGACCTCAAGACCCCGGGTTCCAAGGAAGCGCACCGCAACCGCTACGAGAACATCGAACTGCTGACGGCCAACGACCAGGTCAAGTTCGTCATCTGTTCCCGTGAAGACTACGACTGGGCGAACTCCAAGCTGATCCAATATGGCCTGGACCGCCGCGCCGGCGAAGTGCTGTTTTCCCCAAGCCACCATGACCTGAATGCGCGTGACCTGGCTGACTGGGTCGTCGCAGACAATCTGCCGGTGCGCTTGCAACTGCAGTTGCACAAGTACCTGTGGAACGACGAGCCGGGGCGCTGAGATGACTGATCAAAAGCGTGCGGTCATTCTGCTGTCCGGCGGCCTCGACTCGGCCACCGTGGTTGCCATGGCCCGTGCCGAAGGCTACAGCTGCTACACCATGAGCTTCGACTACGGCCAGCGCCACCGCGCCGAGCTTGATGCCGCGGCTCGCGTCGCCCGCGACCTGCGCGTGGTGGAGCACAAGGTGATCGGACTGAACCTCGACGGCATGGGTGGCTCCGCTCTGACCGACAGCTCCATCGACGTGCCACAAGGCCCCAGCGAAGGCATCCCGGTGACCTACGTGCCGGCGCGCAACACGGTCTTTCTGTCCCTGGCCCTCGGCTGGGCCGAAGTGCTGAACGCCCGCGACATCTTCATCGGCGTTAACGCCCTGGACTACGCCGGTTACCCGGACTGCCGTCCCGAGTACATCGAGTCGTTCGAGCGCATGGCCAACCTCGCTACCAAGGCCGGTGTAGAAGGGCAGGGCTTTCGCATCCTGGCGCCGCTGCAGAACCGCAGCAAGGCCGATATCGTGAAGGCTGGCGTAGGACTTGGCGTCGATTACTCGCTGACCGTTTCCTGCTATCAGGCGGACAATGACGGCCGTGCTTGTGGGAAATGCGACAGCTGCCGACTGCGTGCTGAAGGCTTCCAGGCAGCCGGAATCACTGACCCAACGCGTTATTTCTGATTTATTTTAAATAAGGTGTTGAATAATCCTTAGAAATCAGTATTATACGCGCCACCACACAGCGGGTCGTTAGCTCAGTTGGTAGAGCAGTTGGCTTTTAACCAATTGGTCGTAGGTTCGAATCCCACACGACCCACCATTTTTGGCGGTTTAGAAAATCCGGAAGGCCCACGCAAGTGAGGATTTCCGGGTTTTTTTTTGCCCAACAAAAGCCGATCATTCTCAACGCCGAGAGTGATCGGCTTTTTTGTTTTAAACCTAGCCAAACCGCCCGGTGATGTAGTCCTCGGTCTGCTTCATCTTCGGCTTGGTGAAGATCTCATCCGTATTGCCGTGCTCAATCAGTTCGCCCATGAACATGAACGCCGTGCTGTCGGATACCCGCGCGGCCTGTTGCATGTTGTGGGTCACGATGATCACCGTGTATTGCTCTTTCAGCTCGGTGATCAACTGTTCGATACGCCCGGTGGAGATCGGGTCGAGTGCCGAAGTCGGTTCATCCAGCAGCAAAACCTGCGGCCGCAGCGCAATGGTGCGAGCGATGCACAGGCGTTGCTGCTGCCCGCCTGAGAGACTCTGGGCGCTCTGCTTGAGTTTGTCTTTCACTTCATCCCACAGGGCGCCTCCGCGCAGGGCCTGCTCCACACGGTCATCCATTTCCCGGCGTGAGAGCTTTTCATGGTGGCGCACGGCATAGGCGATGTTGTCGTAGATCGACATGGGGAACGGCACCGGCTTCTGGAAAACCATCCCGACATGACTGCGCAGGCGGTTCATCGAGTAGCCGGGGGCGAGGATGTTTTCTCCGTTGAGCAGCACTTCGCCGCGGGCTTCCTGCTTCGGGTACATCGAGTAGATGCGGTTGAACACCCGCAGCAAGGTCGACTTCCCGCAACCCGATGGACCGATGATCGCGGTGATGCGTTTTTCCGGAATGTCGATGTCGATGGATTTCAGCGAACGCTGGTTGTTGTAGAAAAACTCCAACCCACGGACACGGATTTTGGTTTTTTCAGGATCAAGGCGGGTCGATTGCATCAGTGGGACCTATTGCGCAAAAGAATCAGGCGAGACAGCAAGCTCAGCACCAGCACGAACATCGTCAGTACCAAGGCGCCTGCCCATGCCAGGGAGTGCCAGTCATCGAAGGGGCTCATGGCGTACTGGAAAATAACCACCGGCACGCTGGCGATTGGTTTGAGCAGGTTGCTGCTCCAGAACTGGTTGCCGAAGGCGGTGAACAACAGCGGGGCGGTTTCCCCGGTAATTCGCGCCAGCGCCAGCAGGATGCCGGTTACCACGCCGGCCTTGGCGGCTCTCAATACGATCTGCAACGTCAGCTTCCATTGCGGCACGCCCAGGGCCAGGGCCGCCTCGCGCATGGTGGAGGGCTGCAGCTGGAGCATCTCGTCGGTCGTCCTCACCACCACCGGAATCACCAGCAGGGCCAACGCCAGGGCGCCGGCAATGGCAGAGAAACCGACCTGGTGATTGGTCAACAGGTTCAGCGGCAGGATCACGCCGGTGTAGATGAACAAACCGAGGACGATCGAGGGCGCGGACAGCAGAATGTCGTTGATGAAACGCACCGTGGTACCCAGGCGCGAATGCCGTGCGAATTCCGCCAGCCAGATACCGGCCATCAGCCCGATGGGCGTGCCAATCAGCAGCGCAATCCCGGACATCAGGGCGCTGCCATAAAACGCGTTGGCCAGGCCGCCGTCTGTTCCGGGTGGCGGTGTCATCTCGGTAAACAGGCGCAGGTTGAGTGCCTGAAAGCCGTTGATGATGGTGGTCAACAGAATCCACGCCAGCCACAACAGGCCAAAGACTGTGGCGCCACAACTGAGCAGCATGGCCACGCGGTTCTTGAAGGCACGCTTGCGGTACAGGCGGTCGTTGCTGTTCATAGGCCCTCCTTGCGTGACAGGCGCATGAGCATCAGCCGCGCCAGTGCCAGCACCACGAACGTCACGATAAACAGCAGGAAGCCCAGCGCGATCAGTGCCGAACGATGCAGGTCGGTATAGGCCTCGCTGAACTCGTTGGCGATGACCGATGCGATGGAGCTGCTGGGCATCAGCAATGAGGCGGAGAACTGTTGTGCGTTACCCAGCACGAAGGTGACGGCCATGGTTTCACCCAGGGCGCGACCGAGGCCGAGAAATACCCCACCAACCACTGCCGAACGGGTGTAGGGCAACACGATGTCCCACACCACTTCCCAGGTAGTGCTGCCCAGCGCGTAGGCCGATTCTTTCAATTGAGTCGGCACACTGCGGAAAACCTCATGCATCACCGACGTAATGAACGGCGTAATCATGATCGCCAGCACAATGCCGGCGGTCAGCATCCCGATGCCCAGCGGCGGCCCCTGAAACAGCGAGCCAATAAACGGAAGCGCACCCAGGTAATCGTTGATCCAGGGTGACAAGTGTTCTGCCATAAAGGGCCCGAAAACAAACAAACCCCACATGCCATAAATGATCGAGGGAATGCCCGCGAGCAATTCAACGGCGGAGGCGACCGGCATTCTCAGCCAGGGCGGCGCCACTTCAGTGAGGAAAATCGCGATGCCAAAACTCACCGGCACTGCAATCAGCAACGCCAGGAATGACGTGACCAAGGTGCCGTAAATCGGCACCAGGGCGCCGAAGTGGTTGTTGACCGCATCCCACTCGGTGCTGGTAATGAAACCGAAACCGAAGGTCTTGAAGGCCAGGCCGCCGCCCCACAATGTCGAGGCGGCGATGCTTGCCAACAACAGCAAGACCAGCATGGCGGCCCCGAACATCGAGCGTTTGAACCACAGGTCGTTACGCTGATCGCGAGCGGCGCGGCTGTCACCCGACACATCGCTCGCGTGAGTGGTCATGGCCAGAGGATGGACAGTTTCGTTCATATCAGATGTGCTCACCCGCCTTGCTCAAGCAGGTGCCTGGCAAGGGGGTCATGGGAGGACGGATCAGTGGGCGAAGTCGGACTTCCAGTAACCTTCGATCCGGGTCACGAGGGAATCAGGCAACGCGACGTAGTCCAATGCCGCAGCCTGCTGTTGACCTTTCTCCAACGACCATTTGAAGAAGTTGAACGCGGCCTGGCCTTGCTCGGCGTTCTTTGCCTGCTTGTACATGATGATCCAGGTGGTCGCCGTGATCGGCCACGCGTTCTCGCCCGGTGCGTTGGTCATGATCAGGTTGAAGTCTTGGGCGTTGGCCCAGTCGGCGGTATCCGCCGCTGCCTGGAAGGCCTTGGCGTTGGGCTCGACGAATTTGCCGGACGCGTTCTTCAGTGAGGCGTAAGTCATCTTGTTCTGCAGGGCGTAGGCGTATTCAACAAAGCCTATGGAGTTCTTGATCTGCTTTACGTAGGCCGAAACACCTTCGTTACCCTTGCCGCCCACACCGACTGGCCACGGCACGGTGGTGCCGAAACCGATTTTGCTTTTCCAGCCATCACTGACTTTGGAGAGGTAGTTGGTGAAGTTGTACGAGGTGCCCGAGCCGTCCGAGCGGTGGACCACGGTGATATTCGCGCCAGGCAGCTTCAGGCCGGGGTTGAGCGCGGCAATCGCCGGGTCGTTCCAGGCCTTGATGTCACCGAGGAAAATCTTCGCCAGCACCTCGCCATCGAGTTTCAGTTGGCCTGCTGCAACGCCTTCGACGTTCATCACCGGCACGATGCCGCCAATCACGCTGGGGAACTGGCCGAGGCCGCCGGCCTTCAATTCATCCGCCGACAGCGGTGCGTCGGAAGCACCGAAGTCCACGGTCGCCGCCTTGATCTGGGCGATGCCGCCGCCAGAACCGATGGACTGGTAGTTGATCCGGTCATTGGAATTCTTGCTGTATTCCTGGGACCACTTGGACAGCACCGGGTAGACGAAACTGGAGCCTGCGCCCGTGACGTCGGTGGCGTGAGCGACACCACTCAGGCACAGGGCAGTGAACAACACTGACAGACTCTTTTTGGTCAGCAACATCACGACGACACCTCAAAGGAAAGGGTTAAGTGGAGGGCTCCACCTGTCAAAGACGTGACGATTTAATTCCTGGGATGTTTCTGTTTGATGACGGTTTGGCTTTATGAAGAAACATTTAGAAATATCTGCGAATGACCTCAGAAGAGTGATTCTGAGGCCATTGCGCCAATCAACCCTGGCTGCGCACCAGAATCGATTCATCGATTTGTGCAATCGACGTGACCCCGGTCAGCGTCATGGCCACGCGCATTTCCTTGGCGAAGATATCCAGCAGGTTTTCCACGCCACGCTGCCCGTCGGCGGCCAGTGCATACGCTTGCGCACGGCCCAACAGTACGCCCTTGGCGCCCAGCGCGAGCATGCGCACCACGTCCAGCCCCGAGCGTACGCCAGAGTCCACCAGCACCGTCAGATCGCTGCCTACGGCTTGTACGATAGGTGCCAGCGCCTTGGCCGTGGACAGCACGCCATCCAGTTGGCGGCCGCCGTGGTTGGAGACGACGATGCCGTCGGCACCAAAGCTCACCGCGTCCTTGGCATCCTGGGGGTCGAGGATGCCTTTGATGATCATCGGGCCTTTCCAGAATTCGCGAATCCACTCCAGGTCCTTCCAGCTGATGGACGGATCGAAGTTGTTCGCCAGCCAGCCGATGTAGTCCTTCAACTGCGTGGGCTTGCCCAGGTATTTGGAGATGTTGCCCAGGTCGTGGGGGCGACCCAGCAGGCCAACATCGAAGGCCCAGGCCGGTTTGGTCATGGCTTGCAGTATTTGGCGTTGCGGGCCGTAGGCGCCGGACATCCCCGAATGCGCATCGCGATAGCGCGCGCCGGGGGTGGGCATGTCGACGGTGAACACGAGGTTTTTCACCCCGGCGGCCTGGGCTCGCTCCAGGGCGTTTTTCATGAAGCCGCGATCTTTCAGCACATATAGCTGAAACCAGATGGATTGCGGGCTCTGAGACGCCACTTCTTCGATCGGGCACACAGACACGGTCGACAGGCAAAACGGAATGCCCTTGTTCGCCGCCGCCTTCGCCGCCTGCACTTCACCACGCCGGGCAAACATGCCGGTCAGGCCCACCGGGCTGAGCACCACCGGCATCGCCAATGGCTGGTCGAACAACGTGGTTTCAAGGCTCAGGCTTTCGACGTTGCGCAGGATGCGCTGGCGCAGGCTGATGTCGGACAGATCCGAACTGTTGGCCCTGAGGGTGTGTTCGGCGTAGGCACCGCCGTCGATGTAGTCGAACAGGAAACGCGGCAGTTTGCGGCGGGCGGCTTCGCGGTAATCCGATGCGGACGAAATGATCATGAACAGTGATGCCCCGGAATGAAGAAACGGTGGGGGGAGGATAGACAAACGCCTTTCATGGTAAAAACAACTTTTCCAACTTGATTCAAGTCGCAAACGGAATACTCATGAACCTTCGTACGCTGTTGGCCTTTGTCGAAGTAGTACGCCAGGGCAGCTTCTCACAGGCGGCCGAGGTGGTTTCACTCACGCAGTCTACCGTGAGCAAGGCGGTCAAGACCCTGGAAGATGAGTTGGGCACGCCGCTGTTCAATCGCATCGGCCACAAGAGCGAGCTTACGGCCGCTGGCGAAATTGCCTACCGTCGCTCCCTGGTGTTGCTCGCCGAGCGAAGTGACCTGGTGGCGGAGATCAACGACCTGCTGGGACTCAGGCGCGGTGTATTGCGCATCGGCTTGCCGCCGGTGGGCAGTGGCGTGCTGTTTGCGGCGATGTTTGCGTTGTATCGACAGCGTTATCCGGAAATCGAAATCGAGCTGATCGAGCACGGCAGCAAGAAGCTCGGCGAATGCCTGGAGGCCGGCGAGGTGGACCTGGCAGCGTTACTGGTACCGGTGGCGGGGGAATTTGAATATCAGGATGTGCGCGTCGAACCGCTGATGGTGGTGATGCCGATCGACCATCCACTGGCCGGGCGCAAAAGCGTCGACTTTTCCGACCTCGCCGACTCGCCGTTCATTCTGTTCGAAGCCGGGTTTGCGCTTAACCGGATTATTCTCACGGCCTGCGAGCGCAGAGGCGTAGTCCCGCGCATCACCGCCCGCAGCGCGCAGATCGACTTTATCGTCGACTTGGTTGCCGCGGGGCTGGGGATCGCGTTTCTACCGAGCATGCTGGCTTACAAACACCTGCATGCCGGTATCGCGCTGATTCAGCTGGACGAGCCTCAGACCGATTGGCACATCGCCCTGGCCTGGCGGCGACAGGCGCATCTGCCACCGGCGGCGCGGGCCTGGCTGGACTTGGCCCTGGAGATGGGCAATGTTCCAGACACGGCCCAGCCTGCGGTTTAGCTTTGTGCGACCAAGGGCAGGCGGCTGTTGACGACTTTTTGCAGCAGCAGGGCCAGCGCCTGGGTGGAATATGGCTTCTGCAGCAAGACAAAACGGCTGGCCTCTTCCTGAGCGATACGCGCGTATTCGTCGTTGTAACCGGTGGTAAGCACCACGGGCAGCCACGGATACAGGGCCTCGATCGCGTCCAGTAACTCCAGGCCGCTCATGCCGGGCATGGAGATATCCGAGAACACCACCTGGAAGCTTTCCGGGTTGGGAGCGAGCGCTTCCAGCGCGCTTTGGGCATCGGGCACCCACAGCACGTGAAAGCCCATCTGTTCCAGGGTCTGCGAGGTGTATAGGCCGACATCGGCGTTGTCCTCGACCATCAGTACGCCCAAGCCCGAGACGATAGGCGAGGTGCTGGTGGTCTGAGGCGCCGGCATGGCGCTTGGCTCGACCTTGGGCAGGTACAGGGTGAATTGGCTGCCGGTACCGCACTCGCTCTGCACCAGGATTTCACCGCCCGATTGCTTGGCGAAACCGTACACCTGGGACAATCCCAGCCCGGTGCCCTGGCCGATGCCCTTGGTGGTGTAGAAGGGCTCGAAGATAGCGTCGAGTTTCTCCGGCGGGATACCCGACCCGGTGTCCGCCAGTTCGATGGTCACGTAATCGGCGATGCGTACCGGATGAGCGCGTACCGAAGGCAGCCAGCTGGCCGTCGAGACAGTAATCGTCAAATGCCCATTGCCAGCCATGGCATCCCGGGCGTTGACCACCATGTTGACCAAGGCGGTGTCGAACTGGCTTTCATCGGCGTTGATATAGCAGGCGTCGTCAGGCACCTGGATGCTCACCTTGACCCGTGAACCGGTCAGGCTGTCCATCATCTCGCCCACCCGCTTCACACTTTCGCCGACGTTGAACACTTCTGGCCGCAAGGCCTGGCGGCGGGCGAACGTGAGCAATTGGGCGGTCAGGCGGGCTGCGCGGTCTACGGTGCTGGCGATGGCTTCCACGTATTTGATGCGGCGCGCTTCGCTCAGGGCGGGCGGTTTGAGCAAGTCGGCGCAGGACTTGATCACCGTCAGCAGGTTATTGAAGTCGTGTGCGACACCGCCGGTGAGTTGGCCGATGGCTTCCAGTTTCTGTGACTGGCGCAGGGCATCTTCTGACAGGCGCAGGGCTTCCTTGGCTTCTTCCTCGGCCTGGATGTCGCGGCCCACGGCATGGATGTAGTCGCTGTCGGGCACGGCCGTCCAGGCGATCATGCGGTAGCTGCCGTCCTGGTGGCGGTAACGGTTCTTGAAGTTGGGGAAGTTCTTGCCGTCCCCCAGGCGACTGACTGCCGAGGATGAGACGGCCAGGTCGTCGGGGTGGACCAGCGCCAGCAATTGGCTGCCCACCAGGTCGTTTTCGGCGTGGCCGAGCATGCGGGTCCAGGCCGGGTTCACGGCGGAGATCACACCGTCGAGTTGCGCCACCAGCATCAGGTCTGGTGACAGGCGCCAGATGCGGTCGCGGTCGCGGGTGCGTTCGATCACCCGCTGCTCCAGGGATTCGTTGAGCTTGCGCAGGGATTCTTCGGCTTCGCGCAGGGGCGTGATGTCCCGGGAGACGCAGAGGATTTTCTCCGGCAGACCGTCACTGCCCATGATCGGGCTGACGTTCACATGCCACCACTTCAGGTTGCCAGCCATGGTGTTGGCGGCGCCGATGAAGCTGGCGTTGTGGCCATCCCGGGCGGCTTGCACGGCAGCCTTGGCGTCGAGATTACCCTGGTCCTGCCAGAAGTCCGGCCAGGGGCAGCCGCGAATCGCATTGAAGTCGCTGACCTCCATGATCTGCTTGCCGCCTTCGCTCATGAAGGTCAGCCGCGCGTCGAGGTCCAGCACCTTGATGCAGTCGTTGATGCTGGCAAGCACGCGCTCGGTGAAGGCTTCGCTGTGATCCAGGCCCGCGACGGACAAATCGCTGGCACCCGTTTCGGGTGGGCGATGTGTTTCTGAACCCTTCCCGATAGTGCTATTCATTTGAGTGCTGCCGCGCGTGTTAAATAGCCGCCATCATGTCATTGCGACACTTATATCTCCAGCAACTTGACGCTAATTCGACGGCGGTCGCCCGTCTGTCTGCAAGCGCCGGATCAAGCTTAAAACTCATCAGTCATTTTCGGGTTTTCAGGTCTGAATGAGTGCGCTAAAAACCGCCAAAGTCGTTGAAATCAAGAGGATTGTCGGACAATTTTTCGCATGAAAAACTCTTCATAATTTGCCCGCTCGAAGATTGGTAGCTTCCTCGTGCTGCCCAATAATTCGAGTTCTAATAATGAATAAAAAACTCTGCAAGAGCGCTTTGGCGCTGTCGATTTCGCTCGCCTCCACGTCCCTGTTTGCAGGTGGTTTCGCCCTCAATGAACAAAGCATCAGTTCAATGGGTACAGGCTACGCCGGGCGTTCCTCCTCCGCCGATGACGCCAGCACGGTGTTCGGCAACCCGGCCGGCATGTCCCGCCTCAAGCAGAATGAAGTGAGCATCGGGGCGACTTACCTGGATGCGAGTTCGAATATCAAGAACGCAAGCTCCTCGCAATTCGGTGCCAATAACCCGGGCACCGACAAGGGCGACATGGTGCCGGGCATTGCCGTGCCGATGGGCTACCTGGTGACGCCGATTGATGAACACTGGGCGTTCGGCCTGGGGATTTATGCGCCGTTCGGCCTGGAAACCGACTATGAGCGCAGCTTTCAGGGCAATGGCTTTGGCAATAAAAGCCAGATCAAGGTCATCACCGTCCAGCCGACGGTCAGTTATGCCTTCAACGACAAGGTCTCAGTGGGTTTTGGTCCTACCTTCAACCGGATCTCGGGTGAACTGGATTCCAACGTGCCGCTTGGGGGTGGCGCCGGCGAGAAGGTCAAAGTCAAGGGCGACGACACCGCCACCGGTTTCAATGCCGGTATCCTGGTACAACCGCTGGAAAGCACGCGCATCGGCCTGACTTATCACTCGCAAGTGGTCTACCACCTCAGCGGCAAGACCAACGCTTCCGGCCTGATTTCCGATGCCTTTGATGGCGGCCCGCAACGCTATGACGCCAGCCTCAATGTCACCACACCCTCGTCGGTGGACTTCTCGGTTACCCATCAACTGAACGATGACTGGACCCTGTACCTGGGCAGCACTTACACGCGCTGGAGCCAGTTGAAGAAGATCACCATCAACAACGACGGTGTGTCAGCCTTGGCCGCCCAGTTCGGCGGCTTGAATGCGATCACCGAACAGCAGAACTGGCATGACACCTGGTCCCACGCCATTGGCGCGGCGTACCGGGTAAACAAACAACTGGTGCTACGTACCGGGTTCTCGGTGGATCAGACGCCGACCAACAACACCGACCGTTCCGTGCGGATTCCGACGGGTGACCGAACGGTATTCAGCCTCGGTGCCGGGTGGACGCCCATCGAAAACGTAACCTTTGACGTGGCCTATTCCTACCTCAAGGAAGAACCGATCAAGGTGCGCCAGAGCCAGCCCGCCGTGGGCCTGACCTACGACGCCAAGTATGAAAACAGCGCCAACGGTTTTGGTGGTTCGGTCACTTACCGCTTCTGATGCACCGGAACAGGGCAAAGAGTCATTTTTCTGACATGGCTCTTTGCTAGCAATTGTATCAATCGTGCTACCAAACCCTACCTGTCTTGGTTAAATTAGGCGTAATTCAGCTCAAGACAGGGATCGTCATGACTACGCTTTCGCCGATCAGCTCCGCCATTCCCCTTATCAATCGACCCGCCGTTACGCCGCCAGCGACGCTGACGCCAGAAACGGAGGTCACTGCCGTGCGTCCTTCCTCGGTGGTCAGCCTTGGCAATGTCACGGTGGAGGTTCAAGCCGAGACGTATTCCCGTAACGGCCAATTGCCCGGCCATGGGTCGATCAACGCTTGGGAAAGTGACAGCTACGATGCGGTGACTAACGCGATCAACACGAATTTCTATGCGCTGCCCAGAGGCACAGGCTTCAGCGGATTGGGCGCGACTCTGATCGAGCAATTTGCGAAGGGCGGTACGGACATTTCCCAGTCGGCGCTCAGCACCGCCTCGTCCAAGACCCAAAGCCCCGACGAGCTCAAGATTCAACAGGCGCTGCTCCACAGCAAGGCAGACAACCTGGTCAGCCTCACCGTCAAGACGGCCAGCGGCAAGACCGTCACCTTCAGCCTGGCCAGCCAGTCCGGTGGCCTGGCTGCGCAGGCCAAGGTGGACGGCGGCACCCTCAGCGCCGCCGAGCTCAAGGAAGTCGCCAAGTTGGGCGAAGCCTTCCAGGGTGCCATCGACGGCCTGGCCGCCCAGCCGCCGAAACTCGAGTTGAGCAAACTGACGCAATTTGATTCCAGTGTGTTGTCCTCGGTGGATCTCAGCGGCAAATTGAAAGTGGGTAACGTTGACGACCTCAACCTTGCGTTCCACGCGGACAACCAGAGCCGTACGACGAAGATGAGTGGTCCGGCGGGGGAAGTGAATCTCTCGGTCGACCTGAAAAACGCCGGCATCCTCGGCAACGCCAAGCAGCAGGCAATCGCGCTGAAAAGCTACCTGGCCCAGTTCGACAAGGCCCAGGCGCGGGGCAAAGCCGACGCTGACCTGATGGCGATGTTCAAGGACGCGTTTACCGCCATGAACAGCAACTACCCGCAGGGCATCAAGGCGCCACAGCCGCTGACCCGGAATGCGGCGGATCAAGGCCTGCTCACCGGTCTCGCAGATTTCAAGGCCTCCATCAGCCAGACGGCCTCGTCCCCGAACCCGGCCCGCCTGGCGGAAACCGACACGTTTGCCTATGAGGTGTCCCAGAAGACCCGCGTCGGCGGCAATGACCTCTCGAATCGCACGGTCGACCAGGTCCAGCAATCAACTCTCAAAGCCAGTTTTCATTTGGCGCTCAATGGCGGTAAGCCACCGTCTTTCGATAGTCAGCGCGAGTCGCAGAACTACCTCTATGTGCAGGTCGACGACAAGGCCAGCAGCTCGGCGAATATCACCTACAAGGACGGCTTCCTGACCAACGCCTCCGTGGACCAGAGTGCCAGCCAGATCACCCGTACCCAGCGCTATGAGATGGGGATATTGGTTAAAGACACCGTGGCGCCGAACCAGGCCAGCAGCCATCGCGACTACCTGGTGTTGCTGGAGTACGCGGCGCGGGAAGGCAAGAAGGCCCAGGGCGCTGATGAAACCATCCTGAAGGATGCGCTGGCGAACATGCATCAGTTGGTGTTGCTGCAAGACGATCCAACCGTTTTGCCCCGTTAAACCAATCGTTGTAAAAAAGGGAAACCCCCGGCCGGGTTTCCCTTTTTTATGCCTCGTCGAATCCCAGATTAGGCTTTTGAATCCATTCGATATTCTGTAGCCTTGCGCAGCTTCACCGTGCTTGATGAATACAATCACTTCGTCCGGCGGCGCCCGAAGGGCTCCAGAGCCGGTGGTACACTCGACTTTCGCGCAACTGCGCCTGCAGGTCTTGCGAACATGACGCAAATTTCCGAACGCCTTCTGGTCCAAGCCCACCTCGACGCCAAGCAGCCCAAGGTGCTGAGCGCTGAAGAAGAGGCGGGCTACCGTGCCGCCATCGCTGCCGAGCTCAAGGCTCAGGACGCGGTGCTGGTGGCGCACTTCTACTGCGATCCGGTGATTCAGGCCCTGGCCGAAGAAACCGGTGGCTGTGTCTCCGACTCCCTGGAAATGGCCCGCTTCGGCGCGGCGCACCCGGCCAAGACCGTATTGGTGGCGGGCGTGCGATTCATGGGCGAGACGGCCAAGATCCTCACGCCTGAAAAACGCATCCTGATGCCAACCCTGGAAGCCACGTGCTCCCTGGACCTTGGCTGCCCGGTGGATGAGTTTTCGGCGTTTTGTGATCAGCACCCTGAGCGCACTGTGGTGGTTTATGCCAACACGTCGGCAGCGGTGAAAGCCCGGGCTGATTGGGTAGTGACTTCCAGCTGTGCGTTGGAGATTGTCGAAAGCCTGATGGATAACGGCGAGACCATTATCTGGGGGCCGGATAAGCATCTGGGCACCTATATCCAGCGTCAGACGGGTGCGGACATGCTGCTGTGGGACGGTGCTTGCATCGTGCACGAGGAGTTCAAGTCCAAGCAGTTGGAGGACATGAAGGCGTTGTACCCGGACGCAGCGATTCTGGTGCATCCGGAGTCGCCCACTTCGGTGATTGAGTTGGCGGATGCGGTGGGGTCGACCAGCCAGTTGATCGCGGCGGCGCAGCGGTTGCCGAACAAGACGTTTATCGTGGCTACTGATCGGGGTATCTTCTACAAGATGCAGCAGTTGTGCCCGGATAAGGTGTTTGTCGAGGCGCCTACGGCCGGGAATGGGGCGGCGTGTCGCAGTTGTGCGCATTGTCCTTGGATGGCGATGAACACCCTGGAACGTACGCTGCAATGTTTGCGTGAGGGGAGTAATGAGATTTTTGTTGAGCCTTCGGTGATTCCGCAGGCGGTTAGGCCGCTGAAGCGGATGTTGGATTTTACTCAGGCGGCTCGGTTGAGGTTGGCTGGTAACGCCTGATTTTCGGTGGGTTGGTTTGTGTACATATCCGTTGCTGCGGTAACGGCGGCTTATGGTTCCGCTCTTACAGCGGGTCACTTTTGGCAAACGCCCCAAAAGTAACCAAAAGGTCTTTGCCCCACCACTCGG
>NZ_JAXCIS010000067.1:0-8110 GCF_034044025.1 Pseudomonas sp. SED1 | reverse complement strand
CAAAGCCGGAGTGCGGGCACACCGAGCCCAAGCGAGGTGCCGAGTGGTGGGGCAAGAGCGTTTTGCTTACTTTTGCGCTGTTCAAAAGTGAGCCGCTGTAAGAGCGGAACCCATAGTCGCCGCTACCTAAATAACGGATATACACGCAACCCAGCTCAGCCCATGCCCAGTCACAGCACCAGCCGAACCTCGGCACACAACCCACCTCCATCCCGATTGCTCAAGGTCAACTCCCCACCAATCGCCACCGCCAGTTGCTGGGCAATCGCCAGCCCCAGCCCAGTACCACCGGTGCCGCGATTACGCGAACTCTCAACCCGATAAAACGGCTGCATCACCTGCACCAGCTCATCCGCCGCAATCCCCGGTCCCCGGTCCAGCACCTTGATCGAAAGCTCACCCGCCGCCGTCGACCCCACCTGCAACTGCGCCGCCCCGGCAAATTTCAGCGCATTGTCCACCAGGTTTACCAGCACCCGACGCAACGCATGGGGCCGCGTATCCAAAACCACCGCGCTTTTACCGGTCAGGCTCACCTGCTTGTTCATGTCCTGATAATCAAACACCAGGCTGTCGAGAAACGCATCCAGGTCGATCCGGCAACTGGCCTCGGTGGACCCATGCACACTGCGGGCATAAGCCACACCCTCGCGCACCAGATGCTCCATTTCCCCCAGGTCACTCCAGAGCTTTTCCCGGTCCACCGAGTCCTCCATGAACTCGGCGCGCAATTTCATGCGGGTGATCGGCGTCTGCAAATCATGGGAAATCGCCGCCAGAATCTGCATGCGCTCCTTGAGGTACTCGGCAATCCGCTTCTGCATCTCGTTGAACGCCGCCGCCGCATGCGCCACCTCGGTGGGGCCGGTTTCGTCCAGCGGTGTCGGGCGCGCGTTCGGGTCGAGGGTTTCCACCGCCCGTGCCAGGCGTGTCAGCGGGCGGATGGCGATGCGTACGGCGACCCAGGTGCATATCAGCAACACCAACAACTGCAGCACCAGCACCACCGGCAGCCAGAAGGCAAACGGGATGGGCTTGGGGTGTACATCAATGGTGATCGGGCTGCCATCGGCCAGGGTCAGGTGCGCCTGGAAGTGTTTTTGCAGGCCCGGGATGTCGCGAAAGGTCAGCGGGTAATGCTCGCCCAAGGCATCGGCAATCGAGGTGGCGGCCATGGGCACGTCGTCGCTGGCCATCGGCTCGCCGGGTTCACCGGCATTCAGCAGGTAGCGGTAGGCGTTGCGGTCGAGGCGCGGCAGCCAGCTGGCGCGCTCGGCGGCGGGCAGGCGGTCGAGGATCGCGATCGACGTCGACACGTCGTTCTCCAGGTTACCCAGCATCACGCTCCGGGCACTCACGTAGCGCTCATAGAACTGCGCGCTGAACGACAGGGCGTTGGCGCACAGCAGGCTGACGATGAAAATCACCGACAGTTGCGCCGCCAGGGTGCGCGGCCAGCGGAACGTTAGGGTCATGCCGAGTCCCCAAGGATTTCCACCGCCAGGGAGAACACATAGCCTTCGCTGCGCACGGTCTTGATGTAGGCCGGCTCGCGGGCGTCGTCCAGCAGGCGCTGGCGCAGGCGGCTGACCAGCAGGTCGATGGAGCGGTCGAACAGGTCCGCGTCCCGGCCCTGGGTCAGGTTCAGCAATTGGTCGCGATTGAGCACGCGCTGCGGATGGTCGAGGAAGACGCGTAACAGGCGGTATTCAGCGCCGCTCAGGGCCACCAGGGTGTTGTCTTCGTCCAGCAGATGGCGGGCGGTGGTGTCCAGGCGCCAGCGGCCAAAGCGGATCAGCCGGCCGCTTTCGGTCACCACCAGGTTTGGCGGCAGCATCCGCGTGCGGCGCAGCACGGCGTTGATGCGGGCCAGCAGTTCACGGGCGGCGAAGGGCTTGACCAGGTAATCGTCGGCGCCCATTTCCAGGCCGATGATGCGGTCGGTTTCATCGTTGCGCGCGGTGAGCATCAGGATCGGCGTGGCCTTGTGTTTGCCCACCCGAAGTTCGCGGCACAGCTGCAAGCCGTCGTCGCCCGGCATCATGATGTCCAGCACGATCAGGTCCACGGGGGTGGTGTCGAGGAAGCTGCGCATCTGCCGGCCGTCAGCCACCACGGTGGTGCGCAGGCCATTCTTTTTCAGGTAGTTGCCCACCAGTTCGCGGATCTCCCGATCGTCATCGACAATCAGAATGTGATCGACGTGATCCATGCTGCCTTCCTCGTTGAATAGTCATTGATGCGCAGTCTAGCCACTGTCGGTGGGCTTGCCTTGTGCCCTTTGTATTGCAGTGTATCTGGCAGTGACGAGATACACATCGACGCAAAAATCCGGGCTTGGCCGACACAATCCGGATACCTCGCAAGGTTCAAATGAGCCCATCGAGGTAATCCGCCTCGGCCCACTTGAACCCCCGGGGAACCACCCATGACTATCAAAGCTACCTATGCCAGTTGCGTGTTTGCCTTACTCACTGGCCTGAGTGTTGCCGCCCATGCCGAAACCACCGCCAGCCAGCCGGATATCCACCAGGTGGTGTCGATCTCCGAAGAGTCCGGTGGCGCGCTGTGCGGCATCGTCAACTCGCACCTGACCTACCTGGATTCCAAGGGCCAGCGCCACGTCCTCGACTACCGAAAATTTTCCAGCAACTGCCTTGAAGGCAGCTGAAGAGACTGCCATGACCCGACTCAACAGCTTTCTCAGCGCCTTGGCATTTTCCATGGCGGGCGTGGCGGCGGATGTGAACGCCGCTACCGCGAAAAAACTCACCGGCAGTGAAACCTGCTTCCAGAACACGCCGGTGGCGCAAAACGGCGCGGGTCGCAAACGCGCCGAAACACCCCCGGCCACGAGGTGACACCCATGAATTTCATCCAATACCTGCGCCGCTCAAAAAGCCTGATGCTGTTGGCACTGGTGGTTGCCTTGGTCGGCGTGCCCAAGGCGGTGAACTACCTGATCAATAACGTCGATGCCGAAAGTTTCAACCAGTCCGATGAGCGCATGCCGTCCCTCGACGGCGCGGTGGCCTGGCTCAACTCGCCGCCGCTGACGGCCGAGGGCCTGAAGGGCAAGGTGGTACTGGTGGATTTCTGGACCTACGACTGCGTCAACTGCCAGCGCAGCCTGCCGTACGTCAATCAGTGGGCGAAGAAGTACGCCAAGGACGGGTTGGTGGTGATCGGAGTGCACACGCCGGAAAACGGCTACGAGAAAGTCCTGGATAACGTACGCAGCCAGGTCAAGAAGCTGGACATCCATTACCCGGTGGCCATCGACAATGACTATCGGATCTGGCGCGCCTTCGATAACCAGTACTGGCCGGCCCATTACTTCTTCGATGCCACCGGTAAAGTGCGCTACAGCCATTTTGGCGAGGGCCGCTACGACAATCAGGAAAAAGTCATCCAGGCCTTGCTGGAAGAAGCCCGGGCGGCTAACGCGCCAACCTAAGCTAATGCCAAAAAGGTATTTATTGCGAGGTTTTTAGATCGTTTAGCTTCACCACTCCACGTACCTGTTCATGGAGTGAGCACCCAATGTCGCACCCGCTGGCAATCAACACCTTGCCCCTGCTGGACCTGGCGCTGCTCGACGGCAGCCCGGCCCAGCGTGGGCAGTTTCTCGATGACCTGCGCCACGCTGCGCGGCATATCGGTTTTTTCTACCTCACCGGCCACGGCATCGACGCCGGGTTGCTCACCCAGGTGCAGCAGCAGGCGCGCCAGTTTTTCGCCTTGCCGGAGGCCGACAAACTTGCTGTCGGCATGATCAACTCCCCGCATTTTCGCGGCTACAACCGCACCGCGTCGGAGATCACCCGGGGGCAGCCGGACCTGCGTGAACAGTTCGACCTCGGCGCCGAGCGCGAGCCGTTGCAGCAAGGCCCGGATTCACCGGCCTGGTCGCGCCTGCAAGGTCCCAACCAGTGGCCTGCCGCGTTGCCTGAACTCAAGCCCTTGTTACTGGCCTGGCAGCAGGCGATGACTCAGATGTCCCTGCGCTTGTTGCGCGCCTTTGCCCGGGCCTTGTCGCTGCCGGAAAACGCTTTCGACCCGCTGTATGGCGACAAGCCCAACGAACACATCAAGCTGATCCGCTACCCCGGCCGCCACGCCCAGCAGAGTCGCCAGGGCGTCGGTGCCCACAAGGATTCCGGCTTTCTCAGCTTCCTCCTGCAAGACCAGCAGGCCGGCCTGCAAGTGGAAGTGGAGGAGGGCCGCTGGATCGACGCCTCGCCGCGCCCGGACACCCTGGTGGTGAACATCGGCGAGTTGCTGGAGCTGGCAACCAACGGCTACCTGCGTGCCACGGTGCACCGGGTCGAATCGCCGCCCCTGGGCAGCGAACGTTTGTCCCTGGCGTTTTTCCTCGGTGCGCAACTGGACGCTGTGGTGCCGGTGTATCAGTTGCCGCCCGAGTTGCTGCGCGATGCCCACGGCCCCACCAGTGACCCGCGTAACCCGCTGCTGCGGGACGTCGGCTGGAACTACCTCAAGGGTCGCCTGCGTTCCCATCCGGATGTCGCCCAACGCTTTTACGCCGACGCCACGATTCCCCAAGCCCTGTCCGCCTGATAAGGAACATCACCATGCTCAAGAAAACAGCCCTGGCCCTGGCCGTCCTGATTGCCTCCTTCGACGCCCAGGCCGCCGAGGCCCTGCGTGTGGCGGCGGACCCGATTCCCCACGCGCAAATCCTCGAATACGTGCAGAAGCTCGACCCGCAGCTGCAGCTGAAAATCATCGAAATTCCCAACGGCGTGAACTCCAATGAACTGCTGGCCCACGGTGATGTGGACGCCAACTACTTCCAGCACTTGCCGTACCTGCACTCCCAGGAACAGGCTCTCGGCCAGAAATTCACAGTGGCAGCCACAGTACATATCGAGCCGCTGGGTATCTATTCCCATCGCCACACCAGCTTTGCCCAGGTGCCGGATAAAGGCACCGTTGCCGTGCCCAACAACGTCACCAACCTGAGCCGTGCGCTGTACCTGCTGCAAGCCAACGGCCTGATCACGCTCAAGCCCGGTTTCAACGATCCGGCCAAGGACCAGGCAACGCCGAAGGACATTGCCGAGAACCCCAGGCACCTGAAGATCCTCGAGATCGAATCACCACAGATTCCTCGCGCCCTGGATGACGTCGACCTCGCTGTGATCAACGGCAACTACGCCCTCGAGGCCGGCCTGTCACCGGCCAAGGACGCCCTTGGGCTGGAAAAAGCCCAGGGCAATCCCTACGCGAATATCCTCGTGACCACCCCGAAATTGCAGGACGACCCACGGATCAAACAGCTGGCCAAGGACCTGAATTCGCCGGAGGTGGCCAAGTTCATCACCGAGAAATACTCAGGCTCGGTGATCCCGGTAGCTGTCGAATGATCGTCGTTGAGCAGGTCAGCAAAACCTACGCCGATGGCCAGCCGCCGGCGCTGGATAACGTGTCGTTGCAGATTGCCGACGGTTCGGTCTTCGGGATCGTGGGGCGGAGCGGGGCGGGCAAGAGTACTTTGCTGCGTTGCCTGAACCTGCTGGAACGCCCGACTTCCGGGCGCATCCTCATGGACGGCCAGGACCTGACACTGCTCAGTGACAAGCAACTGCGCCAGCAACGCCAGCGCATCGGCATGATCTTCCAGGGTTTCAACCTGCTGCATTCACGCAACGTCGCCGACAATGTGGCGGTGCCCCTGGAAATCGCCGGCCAGCCGAAGGCCGAACGCGTTGCCCGGGTCGAGGAATTGCTGGAGCTGGTCGGCCTGAGTGACAAGGCACTGGCGTTTCCGTCGCAACTGTCCGGCGGCCAGAAGCAGCGCGTCGGCATCGCCCGGGCACTGGCGGCGCGCCCGGATTATTTGCTGTCGGACGAAGCCACCAGCGCCCTCGACCCGGAAACCACCGCGTCGATCCTGGAACTGCTGCGCAGTATCAATCGGCAACTGGGGGTGACCATCGTGTTGATCACCCACGAGCTGGATGTGGTCAAGGCTATCTGCGACAGCGCGGTGTCCCTGGCCAATGGGCGCGTGGTGGAAAGCGGCAGCCTGATTCAATTGCAGGCGGACCCCGCCTCAAGCCTGGGTCGGTCACTGGCACCCAACCTGTCAGCGGTGAGGGCGGTATGAAAACGGACTGGAACGACGTCCTGCAACTGCTGCTCACGGCCACCGGCGAAACTCTGTACATGGTGCTGCTGGCGGCGGTCTTTACCTTGCTGATCGGCCTACCCCTGGGGGTGCTGCTGTTTGTCAGCCGCCGCGGCGGGCTGTTCCCGCTGCCAAGGGTGAACCGTGTGCTGGGTGCGGTGATCAACCTGGGCCGCTCATTGCCCTTTGTGGTGATGCTGATTGCCTTGATTCCACTGACCCGGCTGATCGTCGGTACCACATTGGGCAGCACTGCCGCCGTGGTGCCGATCACCATTGGCGCCTTTCCGTTTTTTGCGCGGATTGTCGAGAACGCGCTGGACGAAGTGGACAAGGGTCGCATCGAAGCCATCGTCGCCATGGGCGGGGATATTCGGCATGTGATCTTCAAGGTGCTGCTGCCGGAGGCGCTGCCTGCGTTGCTTGCGGGGTTGACCCTGACCCTGGTGATGCTGATCGGCTTTTCGTCCATGGCCGGGGTGATTGGTGGTGGCGGCCTGGGCGACCTGGCGATTCGTTATGGGTATCAACGTTTCAACAATCAGATCATGGTGGTGACGGTGATCGTGTTGGTGGTGCTGGTTCAGGGCGTGCAAAGCCTGGGGGATCGTTGCGTGAGGTCGCTGGCGCATCGTCGATAAACAGTTATGTACTAATGAATTTTTAATATTTCTAGTTATATACATGACTGAGTAAAGTTCTCCTTCGTACCTCCACCTCGTCGCCGGGAAATACTCTTCATGAACCGTCCCCACGGGCATCCCACGCCGATCCTGACTTTGCCCCAGGGCGAAAAAGACCCGTTGTCGATTCGCGCCAAGGCACTGGTCTTTGCCGACCCGCGTTCCCTGCAACTGCTCGAATATTTGCAGCGTGTCGGCCCCAGTGAAGCGCCGGTGTTGATCAATGGCGAGACCGGCACCGGCAAGGAGCTGGTGGCGCGCTATATCCACAGCGCCAGCGGCCGCACCGGTGCGTTTGTGCCGGTGAACTGTGGGGCCATCAGCGAGAACCTTGCGGAAAGCGAATTTTTTGGGCATGAGGCCGGCTCGTTTTCCGGGGCCTCGGGGCGGCGGATCGGCTGGTTTGAAGAGGCCGATGGCGGGACCCTGTTCCTCGATGAGATCGGTGATTTGCCGCTGCCGTTGCAGGTGAAGCTGCTGCGGGTATTGCAAGAGCAGGAAGTGGTGCGGGTGGGGTCTCGCAAGCCGATCAAGATCAATATCCGGCTGGTGACGGCCACCAACATCGACCTGGAGCAGGCGGTGGAGGCGGGCAACTTTCGGCTTGACCTGTTCTATCGCATCAACGTGGCGCAGGTGCAGGTGTTGCCGTTGCGTGAGCGGCCGCTGGATATCCTGCCGCTGGTTGAGCATTTTCGGCGGCTCTACAGTGCCAGGCTGAAAATCGCCGAGCCGATGTTGTCGGAGTCGGCGACCCAGGCGTTGCTGGATTATCCGTGGCCGGGGAATATTCGTGAGCTGGAGAATGTGGTGCACCTGGCGCTTTTGGTGGCTGGGGACAGGCCGATCATGCCGTCGCATTTGAAGTTTTCTGCGGGGCTGAGTGCGATGCATGCCAGCGTTAACAGCGGGGCGCCGAGGATTCCGCAGGAAGTGGTACGGGAGCAGTTGCTGCGGTTGTTCGAGGTGCCGGGGGATTCGTTGTTGCACGATATCGAGGATTTGATCGTGCGGGAGGCGTTTGGGTTTTGTGGGTTTAATCAGTTGCGTACGGCGGAGTTGTTGGGGGTTACGCGCAATGCCATGCGGACGCTTTTGGTGAATCATGGGATGCTCAAGGGGCGGGTGAAACCCTGATTTTTTGATGATGTACATATCCGTTATTCAGGTAACGGCGGCTTATGATTCCGCTTCTTACAGGGTCACTTTGCAAAAAGCGGCAAAGTAACCAAAACGCTCTTGCCCCACCACTCGGCTCCTCGCCTAGGCTCGG
>NZ_JAXCIS010000066.1:0-4929 GCF_034044025.1 Pseudomonas sp. SED1 | reverse complement strand
CGGCGACTGAACCACCGCCTTCGCGAGCAAGCCCGCTCCCACATTTTTTAGATCGGTGTAGGGCTCAGAAAATATAGTCAGTGGTCAAGAAGCTCGACGTGCGCTCCTGCAGGATATCGCTCACCAGTTCCTTATTGCTCGCCTGGAACTTGGTCGCCACCAGCGTACGGATCGAAAACACCCGCAACGCATCATGTACCGACAGCGTGCCCTCGGCCGAGTTCTTGCGCCCGTTGAACGGGAAGCTGTCTGGCCCACGCTGGCATTGGGCATTGATATTGATCCGGCCCACCTGGTTGGCGAACGCGTCCACCAGGCGTCCGACTTCACCCGCGTCGGTGCCAAAGATACTCAGTTGCTGGCCGAAGTCCGATTCCAGCACGTAGTCGATCACCGTCTCAAGGTCGCGGTAAGGCACGATCGGCACCACCGGGCCGAACTGCTCCTCGTGGTACACGCGCATCTGCGGGTTCACCGGGTACAGCACCGCCGGGTAGAAGAACGAGCCACGGCTGGCGCCGCCATTTTCGTTCACCACCTTGGCGCCGTGGGCCAGTGCGTCGGTGACCAGGCCGCCGAGGTAATCGACCTTGCCCTGCTCGGGCAGCGGCGTCAGCGACACGCCGTCTTCCCATGGCATACCGGGCTTGAGGGTCGCCAGCTTGCGGTTGAATTTCTCGATAAAGCTGTCGACCACATCTTCATGCACAAACAGGATCTTCAACGCGGTGCAACGCTGGCCATTGAAAGAGAGCGAACCGGTAACCGCTTCGCTGACCGCATTGTCCAGGTCGACCTGAGGCAGCACGATCCCGGGATTCTTCGCATCCAGGCCCAACGCCGCGCGTAGGCGGTGCGGTTTCGGGTGCAGTTTCTTCAAGTCACTGGCGGCCTTGTTGGTGCCGATAAACGCAAAGATATCGATCTTGCCGCTGGCCATAAGCGCGCTGACCGTCTCGCGGCCGCTGCCGTAGATCACGTTGATCACGCCGGCCGGGAAGCTGTCGCGGAACGCCTCCAGCAACGGGCGAATCAGCAGCACGCCGAGCTTGGCCGGCTTGAACACCACGGTGTTGCCCATGATCAGCGCCGGGATCAACGTGGTGAAGGTCTCGTTCAGCGGGTAGTTGTAAGGCCCCATGCACAGCGCCACTCCCAGCGGCACCCGGCGGATTTGCCCGAGGGTGTCCTGTTCCAGCTCGAAGCGGCTGGAGCGGCGGTCGAGTTCCTTGAGGGCATTGATGGTGTCGGTGATGTAGTCGCAGGTGCGGTCGAACTCTTTCTGCGAGTCCTTGAGGTTCTTGCCGATCTCCCACATCAGCAGCTTGACCACCGCGTCCCGTTGTTCACGCATGCGCCGCAAAAACGCTTCGACATGCTGGATGCGATCCACCACGCGCATGGTCGGCCACGCGCCCTGGCCACGGTCGTAGGCGGCCACGGCGGCGTCGAGGGCGGTCAAGGCCGTGTCGGCGTCCAGCAGCGGGGTGCTGCCGATGATGACCGGCGTGTCGCCGTCGGCGCCGCGCAACTGCACCGGGCTGCGCACTTCGGCCAACGGGCCGTTCCACACATGCAACTGGCCGCCGACCAGGTAATCACGTTGTTCAATGGGCGCCGCGAGCCGGAATTGCTCGGGAATCTCGGCGGCAGTGGGAAACAGCTGGGCGAGCAGGTTGTCGGTGGTCATGTCGCTACCCCTGGAATGGTTGCAAAACGTGACTAGAGATTCACCCATCAACGCCCCGCGTGGCAAGGGCTAGACGCATTACGCCCACAAGTGGCCCGCCAACAGGCCGCCGAAAAGCGCCACCCCCAGCGCCGCGCCCACCTGTCGGGCGGCGTTGAGGGTACCGGCGGTAATGCCCGCGCGGTGCTTGTCCACGGCGCCCATCAAGGCACTGGTGGCGGCGGGGGTGATCAACCCGGCGGCGAGGCCGATCACCGGCATCGGCAGGGCGATCCACAGGTAGGATGTGGTGGGGCCGTAGAGCAACATCGGGCCGAAACCCGCCAGGTATAAAAGCAACGCGACGCCAATCAACCGTTCGCTGCCCCAGGCTCGGACCAGACGGCTGGCGACCAGGCTGCCCAGGCTCACCAGCGCGGTCAGCGGCAGGAACGCCAGGCCCGTCCATAACGGGGAGTAGCCCAGTACCCGTTGGAAATACAGGCTCAGCAGAAACACCAGGCCGTAGAGCATCAGCGCCGATATCAGCGACACCGCGACACAGGCGCTGAACACCGGGTTGGCGAACAACTTGAGCGGCAGCATCGGCTGCGCCTGGCGGGTTTCAATCCGCAGGAAGGCGATCCAGGCCACAACGCTCAGCAGGCTGGCCAACAGGATCGGCGTGGAAGACCAACCGCGCACCGGGCCTTCGATCAGCACGCCGATCAACGTTGCCAGTGCCAGGATCGCGCTCAACTGACCGCGCAGGTCCAGCGCCCTTGGCGAGCGCTCACTGGCGTTGAGGCGGGCACTCAAGGCAATCGCAATCAGCCCCAGCGGCAGGTTGGCGAGGAAAATACTGCGCCAGCCAAACAGCTCGATCAGCACGCCGCCCACCAGCGGCCCGGCCGCCATCGCAATACCGCCGCAACCCGCCCACACCCCGATGGCCGTCGCGCGTCCGGCCGCGTCGTTGACAAACGCCTGGTTGATCAGCGCCAGCGAACTGGGCACCAACAGCGCCGCCCCCACGCCTTGCAACACCCGCGCTGCCACCAGGGTCATCCAGTCCCCGGACACACCACACAGCAACGAGGCCAGGGTAAACAACAGCAACCCCACCAGATAAAGGCGGCGGGCGCCGAAGCGATCCCCCAGCGCGCCGCCACTGAGCAACAGGCTGGCAAAGCTCAAGGTATAGGCGCTGACCACCCATTGCAGCCCGCTGATGCCGGTGTGCAACGTGGTTGCGATGCGTTCCAGGGCGACATTGACGATGGAGGTGTCGAGTATCACCAACACATAACTCAGGCTGGTGGCGGCCAGTACCCGGGGTTGTGCAAGAAGAGGAGAAGGCATTACGGATCATCCTTGAAGAACCAGGCGGCGAATCTAGCGTGAGCGCCCGGGCCGATGCTTCGACGGTGATCGAAGCATGGCGTCGTCGGGTGCGCCTATACTGGCGCGGTCCTGCTGGAGACCTGCCATGCCCATTGCTGCCAACTTTTCCGACGTCGCTGCCCTGATCGCCGAGCCCGCCCGCGCGGCGATCCTGTTGGCGCTGTTCGACGGCCGCGCGCTGCCCGCCGGTGAACTGGCGCATGCCGCTTCCGTCACCCCGCAAACCGCCAGCACCCACTTGGCCAAGCTGTTGGCCGGTGGTTTGCTGACCTGCGAAACCCAGGGCCGGCATCGTTATTACCGCCTGGCCGGTGCGCACGTGGCGCGGGCCATCGAGTACCTCAGCGTGATCACACCGGTGCCGGCTAAACCCCTGGAGCGCCAGGCACAGGGCCTGCGATTTGCCCGCTGCTGCTACAACCACCTGGCCGGGCAAATGGGCGTCGCCATCACCCAGGCCCTGGAGAACGGCGGCTATATCCTTGCGGTGGAGGACAAACGCTACGAACTCCTTCCGGCTGGGGCGCAGTGGTTTGCCGGGCTCGGCGTCGACGTGGCAGCTCTCAAGCCCACGCGGGAGGGTTTGGCGCGCCAGTGCCTGGACTGGACCGAACGCACCCATCACCTGGCGGGTCCCCTGGGCGTTCAACTGCTGAATGCCCTGTGCGAAGCCGACTGGCTGCGCCGCTCGAAAACTTCCCGCGCGGTGCTGGTCACGCCCAAAGGCTGGGCGCAACTCAAGGCGCAGTTGAACCTCGACCCGCGAGCCCTTGAAAACCTTGAGCACAACCGGGCGCGCGCCGGGTAAACTGCGCGGCTTTCTTGAAGGAGTTCACATGAGTCAGTACCAGCCGGGCATTCTTGCCGCACCGGTGCCGTTGCAGGCACGCCATCTGTTTTTTGCCATTGAGTCGCTGGACGCCGTGCCTGCCGCACTGGATGCGCTGGTGCAACTGGTGGACGCGAATGCGGTGGTCGGTTTTGGTGAGCCGCTGGTCAATGCCCTCGGCGCCCGGATTGACGGGTTGCGGGCGTTTCCTCATGTGAGCGGGCCGGGGGCGGAGAATCCGTCGACCCAGCAGGCGCTGTGGGTCTGGTTGCATGGTGTGGATCGCGGTGAGTTGCTGTTGCGCAGCCGGGCGTTTGAGAAGGCCCTGGCGCCGGGGTTTGGTCTGGTGCAGATGACCGAGGGGTTTCGCTACAAGACCGGGTTTGATCTGACTGATTATGAGGATGGTACTGAGAATCCGCATGATGATGCGGCGGTGGATGCGGCGGTGGCGCCGGGTGGTGCGAGCTTTGCGGCGATCCAGCAGTGGCAGCATGATCTGGATGGGTTTGCGGCGTTGCCGGCTCTGGAGCGGGATCACATTATTGGTCGGCGTCATGGTGATAACGAGGAGCTGGAGGACGCGCCGGAGTCGGCGCACACCAAGCGTACGGCTCAGGAGAGTTTTACCCCTGAGGCGTTTGTGGTGCGGCGGTCGATGCCATGGGCCGAGAATGGTCAGGCGGGGTTGATGTTCCTGGCGTTTGGGCATTCGTTTGATGCGTTTGAAGCGCAACTGCGGCGGATGAGTGGGCTTGAGGATGGGATTGTTGATGGGTTGTATCGCATTAGTAAGCCTTTGACTGGTGGGTATTACTGGTGTCCGCCGGTGCGTGATGGGCGGGTGGATTTGAGCTTGGTGCTCTGAGGTGGTTTTGGGTGCATATCCGTTATTTAGGTAACGGCCACTTATGGTTCCGCTCTTACAGCGGGTCACTTTTGGCAAACGCCCCAAAAGTAACCAAAAGGTCTTTGCCCCACCACTCGGTGCCTCGCCCAGGCTCGGCATGCCCGCACTCCGGCTCGG